>NZ_JBHVUQ010000030.1:5848-56163 GCF_042884105.1 Streptomyces sp. NPDC058157 | reverse complement strand
GGGGCCTCCTCCGCGACGGCGGGCTCAGGAGCGGCCGCGGTCTCGGCGGCGGGCGCCTCGGCGGCGCCGCCGGGCGGACCGGCCGGCCGGGAAGCCGCGCGGCGGCGCCTGCGCGGGGGCAGGTTGTCGCTGGGGCTGCCGTTACCGGCGGCGGGGGTGTTCTCGTTCTCGTTCTCGAGCATGCGGGCGGTTCTCCCGTCACGCTCCCGGGCGCCGCGGCTGACGTCCGGTCCGGCACGGCTCCGCGCGAAGAACGCGGAGCCGGCCTCCGGGGCGCGTTCGCCACACGGGAGCTGTAGTCCATGGCCGCCGGTTCCGTACGTCTTGTCCGTACGGCCTGGCGGAAGTCTTCAGGTCAGTGCGCTGCCCGACCCAGGTGGCTCCCGAGTTCCAGGGCGGCGCGACGACGACGATCCCTACGCGGCGGGACCTTCCGGCGCCTTCGCGTCGGCGTCCACGGCGGCCGTGGGTGGGGCGGCCGTGTCGGCCTCGCGGTCGGGCGCGAGCGGGTCGGTCACCGTGCCGGACTCCTCGTCGAAGAGCCCCTGCGCCAGCCTGGTCACCGCAGCGGGGACCGGCGGCGCCAGGTCGGCCACAGCGTGAAGACCGGACAGGACGTCGTCGGGTCGCACGGCAGGTGTCAAATGCCGAACAACCAGCCGCAGTATCGCACAGGCATTGTCCAGAGGCCTATCAACCTGGGCAGGAAGCGCCTCGAGGCTCACGACCGCGCCGCGGGTGTCGAACGTGCGCATCCCGTTCTTGGTCCGGCGCTGCACCTCGACCGTCTCGGCGGCGAGGAACGCCTCCACCGCGCGCTGGGCCTCGGCGGGCTCGACGCCCTCCAGGCGCAGCTCCCAGATCGAGGCCGTCAGCCGGTCCGCGAGCCCGGAGGTGCGGGCCTCGACGGCGTCGACGATGTCGAGGCCGAGCGGCATCGACTCGTCGAGCAGCTTGCGCAGCGTCTCGGGGTCGCGGGGCGCGGCGAGGGCGATCTCCAGGTACTCCGCCTCGCTGCCGGTGCCGGTCGGCGCGGCGTTCGCGTACGAGACGCGGGGGTGGGGGGTGAAGCCGGCCGAGTACGCCATGGGTACCTCGGCGCGGCGCAGGGCGCGCTCGAAGGCGCGCTGGAAGTCTCGGTGGCTGGTGAACCGGAGGCGGCCACGCTTGGTGTAGCGCAGTCGGATGCGCTGCACCACCGGTGCGGGGGGCGGGCCTTCGGGCTGTCGCTTGCCCAGTGGTTCTTCTCCTTGTGCGGGGCGTCGCGGCTCGCGCGCCGCCCTGAGGTCTGTCGACCCGTCCGGCTCACCCCCGCCGGCGGGGCGGGGAGATCTCGGCAGCGGGTGCCGCGTCGGCGGCTGTCGTACTACCCAGAGTACGCGCCCGTGACCTCGCCGGTTCCCGGGCGGGCCTCCCCCGGCTACCGGGTGGGGGCGCCCGTGCCGAAGATCGCCCGCCGCACCTCGGCCCGGGCCTCCCCCACCGCGGTGCGGGCGGCCCGCCACACCTGGCGCAGCGCGCGCCCGACGGGGGTGGCCACGTGGCGGTTGGCCCAGGCGAGCGGGCGGGCGACGCAGCCGCGCCACAGCCACCGCAGGCCGCGTCCGAGGGCCCGGGTGATCCGGCCGGCGAGGTGCCAGGCGGGCGCGAGGACCTCGCGGACGAGGAAGACGAGGGGCGGCACGATCCCGTGGACCACCACCCAGGCCGTCCCGCGCCCGAGCGGCAGGACGGCGTACCGCCACAGCCCCACCCAGGGCCAGACGAACACCAGCAGGCAGACCCCCCGCACCAGCCACCGCACCCCGTGTCCGAGCGGGGTGAGCACCTGGCGGTAGAGCCAGGTCAGCGGCGGGGCGACGAGGTCACGCAGCACCCATCCGAGGCCGGCGCCCACGGGCGCGAGCACGTACCGCCCGAACGCCAGCACCACCCAGGCGGCCGCCAGCCCGACGGGCCGCAGCAGGTACCGGTACACCGCGCTCCCGACGGGCGCGGCGACGTACCGCCACAGCCCCACCCAGGGCCAGTAGAAGAGGACGAGGGCGAGCGGCTTGAGCAGGTACCGCCAGAGCCGCACGAGCCCCCACCCGAGGGCGTTGCCCAGCGGGGCGAGCACGTGCCGTCCGGCGGCCCGCGCGCAGAACACGAGCAGGTCCCACACCATCCGCACGGGCAGCACCACCAGCACGGCCACGACCTTCACGGGCACCCTGACGATCCCGGCCAGACACCCGTCCCCACCCTGCGCGGCCTGCGGCCTCTCGTTCTCCATGCCGCTAAGGACAGCAGAACGCCCCGCTCCGTTGCGCGGGGCCCCGCAGATTCAGCCGATCGATCCCGGCCCGGCCCGGCCCGGAGACGGACATGCCCCCCACCGTTCCCGGTGGGGGGCATGTCCCGAGCGGCTCAGGTCACTTCACGACCGACAGCGGCAGCAGCTTCTTGCCGGTGGGGCCGATCTGGATCTGGGTGTCCATCTGCGGGCACACGCCGCAGTCGAAGCACGGGGTCCAGCGGCAGTCCTCGACCTCGGTCTCGTCGAGGGCGTCCTGCCAGTCCTCCCACAGCCAGTCCTTGTCGAGGCCGGAGTCGAGGTGGTCCCAGGGGAGCACCTCCTCGTAGGTGCGCTCGCGGGTGGTGTACCAGGCCACGTCCACGCCGTGGGCGGGCAGGGCCTTCTCCGCCGCCTGCATCCAGCGGTCGTACGAGAAGTGCTCGCGCCAGCCGTCGAAGCGGCCGCCGTCCTCGTAGACCGCGCGGATCACGTCGCCGATGCGGCGGTCACCGCGCGAGAGCAGGCCCTCGACGATGCCCGGCTTGCCGTCGTGGTAGCGGAAGCCGATGGAGCGGCCGTACTTCTTGTCGCCGCGGATCTTGTCGCGCAGCTTGGTCAGGCGGGCGTCGGTCTCCTCGGCGGAGAGCTGCGGGGCCCACTGGAACGGGGTGTGCGGCTTGGGGACGAAACCGCCGATCGACACCGTGCAGCGGATGTCGTTCTGGCCCGAGACCTCGCGGCCCTTGGCGATGACGTTGATCGCCATGTCGGCGATCTGCAGGACGTCCTCGTCGGTCTCCGTCGGCAGGCCGCACATGAAGTACAGCTTCACCTGGCGCCAGCCGTTGCCGTAGGCGGTGGCGACGGTGCGGATCAGGTCCTCTTCCGAGACCATCTTGTTGATGACCTTGCGCATGCGCTCGGAGCCGCCCTCGGGGGCGAAGGTCAGACCGGAGCGGCGCCCGTTGCGGGTCAGCTCGTTGGCCAGGTCCACGTTGAACGCGTCCACGCGGGTCGAGGGCAGCGAGAGGCCGATCTTGTCGTCCGTGTAGCGGTCCGCGAGGCCCTTGGCGATGTCCGCGATCTCGGTGTGGTCCGCGGAGGAGAGGGAGAGCAGGCCGACCTCTTCGAAGCCGGTGGCCTTCAGGCCCTTCTCGACCATCTCGCCGATGCCGGTGATGCTTCGCTCCCGCACGGGGCGCGTGATCATGCCGGCCTGGCAGAAACGGCAGCCGCGGGTGCAGCCGCGGAAGATCTCGACGGACATCCGCTCGTGGACCGTCTCGGCGAGCGGGACCAGCGGCTGCTTGGGGTAGGGCCACTCGTCGAGGTCCATGACCGTGTGCTTGGAGACGCGCCACGGAACGCCGGAGCGGTTGGGCACGACACGGCCGATGCGGCCGTCCTCCAGGTACTCCACGTCGTAGAAGCCCGGGATGTAGACGCTGCCGGTCTTCGCGAGGCGCAGGAGGACCTCCTCGCGCCCGCCCGGACGGCCCTCGGCCTTCCAGGTGCGGATGATCTCGGTCATGTCGAGGACGGCCTGCTCGCCGTCGCCGATGATCGCCGCGTCGATGAAGTCCGCGATCGGCTCGGGGTTGAAGGCCGCGTGGCCGCCCGCGAGGACGATGGGGTGGTCGACCGTACGGTCCTTCGCCTCCAGCGGGATGCCCGCGAGGTCCAGGGCCGTGAGCATGTTCGTGTAGCCCAGCTCCGTGGAGAAGGACAGGCCGAACACGTCGAAGGCCGAGACCGGGCGGTGGCTGTCGACGGTGAACTGCGGCACCTGGTGCTCGCGCATCAGGGCTTCCAGGTCGGGCCACACCGAGTAGGTGCGCTCGGCCAGGACGCCCTCGCGCTCGTTCAGTACCTCGTAGAGGATCATGACGCCCTGGTTGGGCAGACCCACCTCGTACGCGTCCGGGTACATGAGCGCCCAGCGGACGTCACACGCGTCCCAGTCCTTGACGGTGGAGTTCAGTTCACCGCCGACGTACTGGATGGGCTTCTGCACATGCGGGAGCAGAGCTTCGAGCTGTGGGAAGACCGACTCGGACATCACGCGACTTTCGTGAAGCGGGCAGGGGGCGACTCTCTAGCGTACCTTGAGGCCCGGCCGCCCTTCTCCACGTGATCATTTCAGGGCGGTCTTCGACCTCCGGCGGGCGGCCTTGGCCCAGATGGCCGGAAGCCGCTGTTCCAGGCGGGCGGACCGGCCTTCCTCGCGGCCGTGGAGCAGCCCCCAGGTGAACGCGGACTCCCCCGCGTCGGCCGCCTGGGCGCCGAGGCCGAGCAGGGCCTCGCGGGCCACGACCCCGTCCTGGTGGTCGCCGAGCAGGCCCTGGACCTTCTTGGCGGCCTTGGCCAGCTTGCGGGCGGGTCCGCCGAGGGCGGGGGCGGCCGCCTCGGCGGCGTAGCGGGCGCGCTTGGCGGCCTTGCGGGCCTCGTGGAGGGCGCGGTCGCGCTCCTCGCCCGGGTCGAGGGCGAGGGCGGCGCCGACGCGGTCGGCGAGGCGGTCCCAGTCGCGCAGGACTGCCTTGGACAGCTGCCGGGTCGCGGGGCGGGCGGCGGCGGGGCGCAGGGGCGGGTGGGCGAGGAGGGCGTCGACGGAGTCCAGGAGGGCCAGGTAGCGGTCGCTGTCGAGGGCGGCGACCGCGCGGCGGCGGGTGCGCTTGCGGCGCAGGGCGTTCCAGGCGCGCAGCCGGTCGCGGACGGGGCCCAGGCGCAGGCCGGGAGGGAGTTCCCCGAGCCGGGCGCGCAGCAGTTCGAGGAGTACTTCGCGGTCGCGGTCGGCGCCGAGTTCGGCGCCGAGCCAGCGCAGCTCGTCGCGGACGGGGTCGGTGGCGGCGCGGTCGAGGACCTTGCGGTGGGTGGCGAGGGTGCTGCGCAGCCGGCGGGTGGCGACGCGCATCCGGTGGACGGAGTCGGGCAGGTCGCGGCGGACGGCGGGGTCCTGGGCGACGAGGGCGTCCCGCTGCCGACGCACGTACGCCAGGACGTGCGCGCCCGCCGTCCGGTCGGCGGGGTCGTGGCCGGGGCGGGCGGGGGGCGGGGCGCCGGTGGCGGTGAGGGCGCGGGCGAGCTTGGAGGGGGCGTCGCTGACGCGCAGGCCGGCCTCGGCGAAGCGGTCGGTGACGGCGTCGAGGAGGGCGGGGTCGGCGCCGTCGGCGAGTTCCACCTCGACCTCGGTCCAGGCGGTGGCGGCCGGTCCGCGTTCGGCGCGGACGGTGTCGGTGCACAGCCGGGCGAGGAGGGTGCCGTCGGCGGCGAGGAGGTCGCGGGTGTGGCGTTCGGAGCTGAGGCGGACCTGGGGTTCGAGGCCGGAGCGGCGGGTGCGGGAGCGGGCGAGGGCGGCGAGGTCCGGCGGGAGGGTGTCGGAGAGGGGGGCGTGGACCTCGTCGCGGGTGCCGGGGGCGACGGGGAGTTTGAGGTGCCAGCCGGCGTCCTCGCCGCCGGTGCGGCGGCGCAGGGTCAGGCCGTCGGCGGCGAGGGCCAGGCCGGGGGTGTCGTAGTAGACGGCGTCGAGGCGGGCGGTGCCGCGGTCGTGGACGGAGGCGATGCCGGCGGTCCCGGTGAGGTCGGGCAGCCGCGGCCGGCCGGCCCCGCCCTTCTTGCCGGGCGCCTCCGCGGTCGCCTTCCCGGCCGCCTCCGCGGTCGCCTTCCCGGCCGCGTCCCCGGCCGTCTTCCCGGCCGTCTTCCCGGCCGTCTTGCCGCCCTGCCGGGCCCGCTCGCCGCGGCTCCCGGAACTCCCGCCGCTCCCCTGACCCCCGGTGAACTCGAATTTCCGCTCGATCTCGCGCTGGGTGTCCGCCATGGATCGAATCTAGTCCTGATCCGGGGCGGTGGCAGGGCGCTGCGCACGGCGGCGTGAAGCGGCCGGCGCGGCGCCCCGTTCAGGCCGACATCGGGCGCTGCACCCTTATCGACTGGAGCAGCCCGACGGCCACCCAGACGGCGAACATCGAGGAGCCTCCGTAGGAGACGAAGGGCAGCGGCAGGCCGGCGACGGGCATGATGCCGAGGGTCATGCCGATGTTCTCGAAGGCCTGGAAGGCGAACCAGGCGATGATCCCGGCGCAGACGATGGTCCCGTACAGCTCGGTGGTCTCGCGGGCGATCACGCAGGCCCGCCAGAGGATGACGCCGAGCAGGACCAGGATCAGTCCGGCGCCGACGAAGCCGAGCTCCTCGCCCGCGACGGTGAAGACGAAGTCGGTCTGCTGCTCGGGGACGAACTGGCCGGTGGTCTGGGAGCCCTTGAAGAGGCCGGAGCCGAGGAGGCCGCCGGAGCCGATGGCGATGCGCGCCTGGTTGGTGTTGTAGCCGACGCCGGCGGGGTCGAGCTCGGGGTTGGCGAAGGCGGCGAAGCGGTTGATCTGGTACTCGTCGAGGACGCCGAGCTGCCAGATCAGGACGGCTCCGGCGGCGCCGGAGGCGAGCAGGCCGACGACCCAGCGGTTGGAGGCGCCGGAGGCGAGCAAGACGCCGAGCACGATGACGACCATGACCATGACGGAGCCGAGGTCGGGCATCAGCATGACGATGCCCATGGGGGCGGCGGCCAGGCACAGGGCCTTGACCACCGTGCGGTGGTCGGGGTGTTCGAGGTCGCCGGCGTCCACCCGGGCGGCGAGCAGCATGGCCATGCCCAGGATGATGGTGATCTTGACGAACTCGCCGGGCTGGAGCGAGAAGCCGCCGCCGATGACGATCCAGGCGTGGGCGCCGTTGATGGTCGAGCCGAGCGGGGTGAGCACCGCCAGGACGAGCACCAGGGAGAGCCCGTAGAGGATCGGCACGGCTCCGCGCAAGGTGCGGTGGCCCAGCCAGACGGTGCCGATCATCAGCACGAGCCCGATGCCGGTGTTCATGGCGTGCCGGGTCAGGAAGTAGTACGGGTCGCCCTGGTTGAGGGTGGTGCGGTTGCGGGTGGCCGACCACACCAGCAGCGCGCCGAGGAAGGACAGGGCGAGCGCGGACAGCAGTATCGGCCAGTCGAGCCGGCGCAGGACGGAGTCCCTCGCGGTCAGCTTGGCCACGGCTCCGCGCTCGGGCGCGTACCGGGAGACGGAGAACTTGTTGGCGGTCTGCATCGGGCCTCAGTCCTGCTTGTGCGCGGGCGGGGCCGGCGGGCCGGCGAGGGCGGGCGGTACGTCCTCGGGGGACGGCGGCACGTACGGCCTGATCTCGGGGGCGTCGATGGAGCCGTCCGGCTGGATGGCGGGCAGGCCGGCCTCGGGCTTGGGGAGCAGGGCCTTGGAGAGGTCCTGCTTGCCGGACATGTCGAGGCCGTAGATGGCGTTGTAGATGTTGCGCACGGCGGGGCCGGAGGCGCCGGAGCCGGTGCCGCCCTGGGAGATGGTCATGACGATGGTGTAGTCGTCGGTGTAGGTGGCGAACCAGGAGGTGGTCTGCTTGCCGTAGACCTCGGCGGTGCCGGTCTTGGCGTGCATGGGGATCTGCTTCTGCGGCCAGCCGCCGAAGCGCCAGGCGGCGGTGCCGCGGGTGGCGACGCCCTCCAGTGCCTCGCTTATCTGCTGCCTGGTCTTCTCGTCCATGGGCAGCTTGCCGTGGGCCTGCGGCTTGATCTCCTCGACCTTCTTGCCGTCGGCGCTGACGACCGCCTTGCCGATGGTCGGGTTCCACAGGGTGCCGCCGTTGGAGATGGCGGCGTAGATGGTGGCCATCTGGATGGGGGTCACGAGGGTGTCGCCCTGGCCGATGGAGTAGTTGACGGCGTCACCGGCGCGCATGAGGTTGCCTTCGAGGCAGTTCTCGTAGGAGAGCAGCTCCACGTAGGTGCCGCCCTTCTTGCCGGTCTTGCACCACTGGTCCTTGTTGGCCTCCCAGAACCGCTGCTTCCACTCGCGGTCGGGGACGCGGCCCTTCTCCTCGCCGGGGAGGTCGACGTGGGTCTCGGCGCCGAGGCCGAACTGGTGGGCGGTCTTGTAGAAGATCTGCGCCGGGTTCTTGATGGGGTGCAGGCCGCCGTCCTTGAGCCACTGCTGGTGGCCGAGGGCGTAGAAGACGGTGTCGCAGGAGACTTCCAGGGCCTGGCCGAGGGTGATGTTGCCGTGGCCCTGGGACTCGAAGTTCTTGAAGACCTGGCCGCCGATGGAGTACGAGCTGGGGCAGGGGTAGCTGCCGTCGAACGGGTATCCGGCGTTGACGGCGGCGGTGGTGGGGATGACCTTGAAGATGGAGCCGGGGGCGGCCTGGCCCTGGATCGCCCGGTTCATCAGCGGGACGTTGGACTCCTTGGCGGTGAGCTTGGCGTAGTCCTTGCCGGAGATCCCGCCGACCCAGACATTGGGGTCGTAGGTGGGGTTCGAGGCCATGGCGACGACCCGGCCGGTCTTGGATTCGAGGACGACGACGGCACCCGCGTCGGCCTTGTAGGGGACGCCGGTGTTGCGGTCGATCTGCTTGCGGGCCTCGACCATGGCGGCGTTGAGCTCGTACTCGGCGACGCCCTGGACGCGGGCGTCGATGCTGGTGACGAGGTTGGCGCCGGGCACGGCGGGGTCGTTCTCGGCCTGGCCGATGACGCGGCCGAGGTTGTCGACCTCGTAGCGGGTGACGCCGGACTTGCCGCGCAGCTGCTTGTCGTAGGTGCGTTCGATGCCGAAGCGGCCGACCTGGTCGGAGCGCAGGAACGGCGAGTTGGTGTTCTTGGCCTTGACGATCTCGTCGTCGGTGACCGGGGAGAGGTAGCCGAGGACCTGGCCGGTGTTGGAGCCGCCGGGGCCCGGGTAGCGGCGTACGGCGGTGGGTTCGGCGGTGATGCCGGGGAAGTCCTCGGGGCGTTCGCGGATCTGCAGGGCCTGCTGGGTGGTGGCCTCGAGGGTGACCGGGATCGGCTGGTAGGGGGAACCGTTCCAGCAGGGCTGGGGGGTCTTGGAGTCGCAGAGCCGGACCTTGTCCATGACGTCCTGCGGCTTCATGTCCAGCACCCCGGCGAGGCGGGTCAGTACGTCCTTGCCCTTGTCCTTTATCTTCATCAGCTCGGTGCGGCTGGCGGAGACGACGAGGCGGGTCTCGTTGTCGGCGAGGGGGATGCCGCGGGCGTCGAGGATGGAGCCGCGGACGGCGGGCTGGACGACCTGCTGGACGTGGTTGTTCTTGGCCTCGTCGGAGTATTCCTTGCCGTTGCGGATCTGCAGGTACCACAGCCGCCCGAAGAGGGTGAGCAGCAGCGAGAAGACGAGCACCTGGAGGATGACGAGCCGGATCTGCACCCGTGGGGTGCGGCCGGTCTCCGGAATGTTGGTCACTGGTGCTCCCCCGTCACAGCTTCCTGACGCTCTTCACGCCCTTGACACCTTTGACGCCCTTTATGCGGCCGGCCCGGTTGGCGCGGCCGCGCGCGGTCATCATCCGCAGGCCGCCGCGCTGGCTGCCGATGCGCAGCCCGGTGCCGCCGGCCAGCCAGCCGGAGGCGACGTCCTTGCCCTGCGGGGGCCCGCCGTTGGCCTCGACGGCCATCGGGTCGTTCTCCGCCTTGCGGGCGAGGGCCATGATGAACGGCACCGTGAACGGGGCGAGCAGCAGGTCGTAGAGGGTCGCGGTGAACAGCAGTCCGACCAGGCCCACGTGGCGGGCGGCGGTGTCGCCGACGAGGGCGCCGACGCCCGCGTAGAGGAGGGTGGAGCCGATCGCGGCGGCCACGACGGTGAGCATCGGCCCCCAGGCGGAGCGGAAGCGGCCGTTGTCGGGGCGGACGAGGCCCACGAGGTAGCCGACGAGGCACAGGACGAGGGCGTACCGTCCGGCGGCGTGGTCGGCGGGCGGGGCGAGGTCGGTGAGCAGGCCGGCGGTGAAGCCGATGAGGGCTCCGCTGACGTGCCCGTAGACCAGGGCGAGGGCGACGACGGTCAGCAGGACCAGGTCGGGGACGGCTCCGGGCAGCTGGAGCCGGCCGAGGACGGTGACCTGGATGACGAGGGCGACGGAGACGAGCGAGCCCGCGAGCAGGATCCGGTTGATGCGCATGGCGGTCAGCTCCTACTCGTCGGCCGGCTTGCCGGAGACGCTGGCGGAGGGGGACGGGGTGACCGTGACGGTGACCGTCGGGATGGGCTTGGGCGGCTCGGGCTTGGGCGGCAGGACGGAGTCGCGGGGGTCCTCGCGCGGGGGCATCACGACGACGCCGACGATGTCGAGGCGGGAGAAGCCGACGAAGGGGCGGACCCAGACGGTGCGGGTCAGGTCGCCGCGGGAGGGGTCGACCTTGACGACCTCGCCGATCGGGACCCCCGGGACGAAGGGCTTGTTGGCGCGGGAGCCGAAGGTGACGAGCCGGTCGCCGGGGTTGATCTTGGCGCGGCCGTTGAGCATCTGGACGGAGAGGGCGCGGTCGCCCTGGCCGGTGGCGAAGCCCAGTTCGCCGGTCTTCTCCAGCCGGGTGCCGACGGTGAAGCCGGGGTCGTTGGCGAGGACGACGGTGGAGGTGTCGGGGCCGACGGTGGCGACGCGGCCGACGAGTCCGTCCCCGTTGAGGACGGTCATGTCGCGCTCGATGCCGTCCTTGCTGCCGGCGTCGATGGTGACGGTCCAGGAGAAGCCCTGGGCCGCTCCTATCCCGATGACCTCGGCGCCCTTGATGCCGTACTGCCCGGCGCCGGCCCGCTTGAGCATCTCGTCCAGCTCGTGGACGCGGCTGCGGGTCCGGTCGTCACTGCCCAGCTTGAGCTTCAGGGCGGTGTTCTCGCGTTCCAGGTCCGTGATCCGGTTGTGGCGCTTGTCGGAGTCGCGGACGGCCCCTATGGCGTTGGCGACCGGGTCCACGGCGGTCGCGACGCCCTCCTCGACGGGGCCGAAGACGGCGGCGGCGGCCCGCCGGGCGCCGTCGACCGGCGAAGCCTCTCCCGCTCTGATGTCCACCGTGATCAGCGCGAACGCGATGGCGATCAGCAGTACCAGGAGCAGCCGGCTCTCTCGTGTGTCCCTCACGTGCGGCGGCCGTGCCTTCCTCGTAGAAACTCGTGCGGCGGAACCGTTCCGGCGGGGCCGGTGCGGCACCGGACTGTGCCTGTATATCAACGATCCGCCGCACGGGCGCGGCAGCACCCGTACGGCGGATCCTTGTGTTCCGCATGCCCCGTTACGGGGGTTTGATCACCGCCGGGGCTGGGCGTCCAGGACCTGCTGGAGGGCCTCGAACTCCTCGACGCACTTGCCGGAGCCGAGGGCCACGGAGTCGAGGGGGTCCTCGGCGATGTGGATCGGCATGCCGGTCTCGCGGCGCAGCCGCTCGTCGAGGCCGCGCAGCAGGGCGCCGCCGCCGGTGAGCACGATGCCGCGGTCCATGATGTCGCCGGAGAGCTCCGGCGGGCACTTGTCCAGGGTGGTCTTGACCGCGTCGACGATGGCGTTGACGGGCTCCTCGATGGCCTTGCGCACCTCGGCCGCGGAGATGACCACGGTCTTGGGCAGGCCCGAGACCAGGTCGCGGCCGCGGATCTCGGTGTGCTCGTCCTTGTCGAGGTCGTACGCCGACCCGATGGTGATCTTGATCTGTTCGGCGGTGCGCTCGCCGAGGAGGAGCGAGTACTCCTTCTTGATGTGCTGGATGATCGCGTTGTCCAGCTCGTCGCCGGCCACCCGGATGGACTGCGCCGTGACGATTCCGCCGAGGGAGATGACGGCGACCTCGGTGGTGCCGCCGCCGATGTCCACGACCATGTTGCCGGTGGCCTCGTGGACGGGCAGGCCCGAGCCGATGGCGGCGGCCATGGGCTCCTCGATGATGTGCACCTGGCGGGCGCCGGCCTGCGTGGACGCCTCGATGACGGCGCGGCGCTCCACTCCGGTGATGCCGGAGGGCACGCAGACCACCACGCGCGGGCGCGCCAGGTAGCGACGCTTGTGGATCTTGAGGATGAAGTACCGGAGCATCCGCTCGGTGATCTCGAAGTCGGCGATCACGCCGTCCTTGAGGGGGCGTACGGCGACGATGTTGCCGGGCGTGCGCCCGATCATCTTCTTCGCCTCGGAGCCGACCGCCAGGATGCCGCCGGTGTTCGTGTTGATGGCGACCACGGACGGCTCGTTCAGGACGATTCCCCGGCCCCTCACGTACACCAGCGTGTTGGCGGTCCCGAGGTCGATCGCCATGTCACGGCCGATGAACGACATGTTGTTCCCCTTGTTCCCCATGAGGAGCGTCTGGCCTTCCAGTTGATAGCGGCTGCTGTCAGGTCGGCGAGGTGGGTGTGTGGGTGGAGGCCCCATCGTAGTGCCGCAGGTACGGACATCGCGCGACGGGACTCCGGCAATCCCGCCGGAACGGATACCCGCCCCCTTAGTGGTGACGTCGTGTCCTGTCCATGCGTTCCCGGACGGCGCCCGCAATACCGAAGGGCGACCGAAATTACTTCGGTCGCCCCAGGTCATGAGCGCTATTCGGCTGATGTCGCGTCAGAAAGGAATGCTCGCGACAGGTCAGAGAGCGGGGAAGAACAGCTTCAGCTCGCGCTCCGCGGACTCCTCGGAATCCGAGGCGTGGATCAGGTTCTCCCGGGTGATGGACCCGAAGTCGCCCCGGATGGAGCCGGGCGCCGCGGCGATCGGGTCGGTGGGTCCGGCCAGCTGGCGGACACCCTCGATCACGCGTTCCCCTTCGACCACGAGGACGACGACCGGGCCGCTCGCCATGAAGCCCATGAGGGGCTCGTAGAAGACCTTGCCCTTGTGCTCGCCGTAGTGGGTCTCCAGGGTCTCCTGGTCCAGCGTGCGCAGCTCCAGCGCCGGAACGGTCCAGCCGGCCTTCCGCTCGATCCGGCCGATGATCTCGCCGATCAGGCCACGGCGGACGGCGTCCGGCTTGAGGATGACGAGCGTGCGCTGGGTCATGTTCCAACTCCTTGCGGCATACGGGTGCGGTAGGGCGAATCTACAGGGCCGGTACGGTGACCCGTCACGCAGCGTCAGCCTCGGCCTGCCGAGCCGCCCAGCTCGCCTTGATCGCGTCGATCCGCCGGCCGTAGTGCACCGAGCACCACCACAGGGCCGCGAAGACCGCGCCCAGGAAGAACATCGTCGGGACCACGAAACCGCTCGCGATCAGGCCGATCTGCAGCGCCCAGCCGAGCTCCACCGCGCCCCGGCGCGAGAGCATCCCGCACAGCAGCACCGACAGCAGCATCGTCACGCCGCAGACCGTCCACACCTCGGCCTGGGTCAGGTCCGGGTTCTTCATGGCCACCAGGCCCGCGAAGCCGACGACGAAGAATTCACCGATCAGCGTGCTCGCGCAGAGCGTGCGCATCGATCCCTCAGCCCCTCTTGAACAGCAGGCGGGCCTCGCCCACCGTGATCACGGAACCGGTCACGAGGACCCCGGCCCCTCCGTATTCGGCCTCTTCCTCCGCCAGCGTGACGGCCGCCTCCAGGGCGTCGTCCAGCCGCGGCTCCACCTGCACCCGGTCGGGGCCGAAGACCTCGACCGCGACGGCGGCCAGCTCGTCCGCGCCCATGGCCCGGTGGCTGGTGTTCTCGGTGACCACGACCTCCGCGAAGATCGGCTCGAAGGCCTCGAAGACGCCCTTGACGTCCTTGCCCTCGCTCGCGGCCACCACACCGATCAGCCGGCTGAAGCCGAAGGCCTCGGTCACGGCCTCCGCGGTGACCTGCGCGCCGGCCGGGTTGTGCGCGGCGTCCAGGATCACCGTCGGGCTGCGGCGCACGACCTCCATGCGGCCCGGCGAGGTCACCGAGGCGAAGGCCTGGCGCACCGTGTCGGCGTCCAGCTCGCGCGCCTGCTGCCCGCCGACGCCGAAGAAGGCCTCGACGGCGGCCAGCGCGACCGCCGCGTTGTGCGCCATGTGGGCGCCGTACAGCGGCAGGAAGATGTTGTCGTACTCGCCGCCCATCCCGCGCAGGGTGAGCATCTGGCCGCCGACCGCCACCTCGCGGGAGACCACGCCGAACTCCATGCCCTCACGGGCCACGGTCGCGTCGACCTCGACGGCCCGCTTCAGCAGCACCTGCGCGGCGTCCACCGGCTGCTGCGCGAGGATCACGGTGGCGTCCTGCTTGATGACTCCGCCCTTCTCCCCCGCGATCTCGCCGGGCGTGGAGCCCAGCCGGTCGGTGTGGTCCAGGCTGATCGGGGTGATCACGGCGACCGAGGCGTCGATGACGTTGGTGGCGTCCCAGGTGCCGCCCATGCCGACCTCGATCACGGCCGCGTCCACGGGCGCGTCCGCGAAGGCCGCGTACGCCATGCCGGTGAGGACCTCGAAGAAGGACAGCCGGAAGTCCTCGGCGGCGTCGACCATCTCCACGTACGGCTTGATGTCGTGGTAGGTCTCGACGAAGCGCTCGGCGCTGATCGGCGCCCCGTCCAGGCTGATCCGCTCCGTGACGGACTGGACGTGCGGGCTGGTGTAGCGGCCGGTGCGCAGCTCGAAGGCGTTCAGCAGGGCCTCGATCATGCGGGCCGTGCTGGTCTTGCCGTTCGTACCGGTGACGTGGATGGTCGGGTAGGCGCGCTGGGGCTGGCCCAGGACGTCCATCAGCGCCTCGATGCGGCTGACGGACGGGTCCAGCTTGGTCTCGCCCCAGCGGGTGGACAGCTCCTGCTCCACCTCCAGCAGCGCCTTGGCCACCTCGGGGTCCTCCGGGCGGGCGGGCACCGGGTCGCCCGAGGGCGGGCCGGCCTGGGCGCGCAGGGTACGGCTGCCGGCCTCGATCACCGCCAGGTCGGGGTCTCGGTCGGCTTCTTCCGCCACTATCTGGTCGAACTCGTCGAACGTGCCGTCGCGGTCGCGGTCCTGGCCCTCGGGCTGCTGCTCACTCACAGCCCCAGTCTACGGACGCGGGCCCCGGGGACTTTCGGCCCGGCCGTTTCGGGACCTTCGGCGGCGAAAGCGACCGGATCGTTATGCAAGCCTTGCGGACGGGAGATTGGGGAACAAATGCCGCAGGCCAGTACCGACAAGACCGCCTCCAGCCGTGACATAGGCATAGACCTGGGGACCGCGAACACCCTCGTCTACGCCCGCGGACACGGGATCGTCCTCAATGAGCCGTCCGTGGTCGCGGTCAAGGCGGGCACGACCACCGCGCTCGCCGTCGGCACGGAGGCCAAGGAGACCATCGGCCGCACCCCGGGCTCCATCACCGCGATCCGCCCCCTCAAGGACGGGGTGATCTGCGACTACGAGGCGGCCGAGGAGATGATCCGGCACTTCGTCCGCAAGGCGGTCCCCGGCCGGCGCCCCCGCACCCGGATGGTGATCTGCGTGCCGTCCGGGGTCACCCCGGTCGAGCGGCGGGCCATCGTGCACGCCTCCACCCGGGCCGGCGCCCGGTCCGTCCACCTGATCGAGGAGCCGATGGCGGCCGCGATCGGCGCCGGACTGCCGGTGGCCGAGGCGCGCGGCTCGATGGTCGTGGACATCGGCGGCGGCACCTCCGAGGTGGCCGTCATCTCCCTCGGCGGGATCGTCACCTCGCAGTCCCTGCGGATCGGCGGGGACCGGCTCGACACCGCGATCACGGACCACGTGCGCAAGGAGCACTCCCTGCTCATCGGCGAGCGCACCGCCGAGGACGTCAAGATCGCCATCGGCTCGGCCTGGCCGGTGCCCGAGCGGCCCGAGCTGGAGACCCGCACCTTCACCGTGCGCGGCCGCGAGCGGGTCGGCGGCATGCCCAAGACCCTGGAGCTGACCGCGGCCGACGTGCGGGCCGCGCTGGACGAGCCGGTCGAGGCGATCATCGCCGCCGTCCGCGCCACCCTGGAGGAGTGCCCGCCCGAGCTGTCCGGGGACGTCATGGAGCACGGCATCGTCCTCACCGGCGGCGGTGCGCTGCTGCCCGGCCTGGACCTGCGGATGGCCTCCGCGACGGGCATCCCGGTGTTCGTCGCCGACGCGCCCCTGGACTGCGTGGCCCTCGGGTCGGGGCGCTGCGTGGAGGACCTGGACACCCTGGGCTCGCTGCTGTCCCCGGCGAAGGCCTGACGGGACGGCCCGGACCCCGGGGCCCCGGGGGGTCAGCCGCGCGGCAGGGTCGCGACGACCTCGTAGGCCTCCTCGCCCCGGCTGGCCGTCAGCGTGCCGCCCAGGCTGCGGACGCGCTCGGCCATGCTCGCCGTCCCCGAGCCCGCCGAGACCGGCGCCCGGCCGGGGGTGCGGGCCGGGAGGGCGTTGCTGACGGCGATCCTCAGGTGCGGGCCGTCCGCGCGGATCGCCACCTCGATGGTCTCCCCCTGCGCGTGCTTGGCGGCGTTCGTCAGGCACTCCTGGACGACCCGGTAGACCGCCGCCTGCCGCAGCGGCGACAGCGCGTACGCCTGGGGGTCGATCGTCAGCCGGACCGGCGAGCCGGCCCGCCCGCTCTCCTGCGCCAGCGCCGCCAGCCCCTCCACGCCCGGGGTCGCGGCCCGCTCGCCGCGCTGCACGATGATCTCGTTCAGCACCAGGTGGGCCCGGCGGGCGGTGTCGGACAGCTCCTCGAAGTCCTTCGCGTACGGGGTCTCCCGCGCCCGCATCGACAGCACCTCGGAGCGCACCGTCAGCAGGGTCAGCTCGCGGCCGACGAAGTCGTGGACGTCGCGGGCGACGGAGGTCCGCTCCTGCTGGACCGCGTGCAGCACGGCCGCCTCGGCCCGCCGGGCCTCCAGCTCCCGCACCAGGTCGTGCCGGTAGGCGGCGACGCCGACGGCGGAGGCGAGCACCCCGATGGGCACGACCAGGCTGAGGAAGGCGCTGAGGGTCGCCGCCTTGGGCTCGGGCCAGCCCGGCAGGCAGAACACGGCGAGCGCGAAGGCGACGTAGCCGGCGGTGGCCAGGACCGCGGCCCGCCGGCCCCGGTGGCGGCCGACGGAGTACAGGGCGAACTGGATCAGCGTCAGCTCGTGCAGCCAGCCGATGAACAGCAGCGCGGTGAGGTACGCCGCCCAGGGCATCCGGCGCCGTACCAGCAGGGTCGTACAGCCGGCAGTGAGCACCAGGGCGGCCTGCCAGCCGTTGAGGGAGTTGTCGGCGGCGGCCAGGCCCGGCAGGTCCAGTGCCATCAGGCCCAGGCAGCTCAGCGCCGTGAGGGCGTCCTGCGCCCGGGGCGAGGCGCCCCAGCCCTCGGCGAGCCGGCGCCCGGAGGCCACGGCCCGGTGGAGTACCGGGACGGAGGGCTTCAGGTGCATGCCCCCATGATGCGTGGTCCGTGGCCGGGATCGGCTCAGCCATTCGGACATATCAAGTGATAAACGGCACTGCGTTCCGGGGCGAAGGGCCCGGTACGGCCATACGAAAGGCCCCCCGCGCGGTCGCTGCGACCGCGCGGGGGGCCTTCCTCCCGCCTACCCGCCGACTAGGCGGCCGGCAGGGCGTCCAGCTGGGCCTGGATCCGGGCGATGTCCGCCTCGGCCTTGGCCAGCCGGCCCTTGATCTTGTCCACGACGTTGTCGGGGGCCTTCGCCAGGAAGGCCTCGTTCCCGAGCTTCGCCTCGGCCTGCTGCTTCTCCTTCTCGGCGGCGCCGAGGTCCTTGGAGAGGCGCTTGCGCTCGGCGGCCACGTCGATGGTGCCGGACAGGTCGAGGGCGACCGTGGCACCGGCGACCGGCAGGGTGGCGGTGGCGCTGAAGCCCTCGCCCTCCGGCTGGAGGCGCAGCAGCTGGCGGATCGCGCCCTCGTGCGCGGCGAGCGGGGTACCGGCCAGGTCCAGGCGGGCCGGGACCTTCTGGCCCGGCTGCAGGCCCTGGTCGGCGCGGAACCGGCGGACCTCGGTGACGACGGCCTGGAGGTTCTCGATCTCCTTCTCGGCGGCCTCGTCGCGGAAGCCACTGTCCTTGGGCCAGTCGGCGACCACGAGGGACTCGCCGCCGGTGAGGGTGGTCCACAGCGTCTCGGTGACGAACGGGACGACCGGGTGCAGCAGGCGCAGGGTGGTGTCCAGGACCTCGCCGAGGACCCGGCCGGAGACCTGTGCGCCCTCGCCGCCCGCGAAGAAGGTCGTCTTCGACAGCTCGACGTACCAGTCGAAGACCTCGTCCCACGCGAAGTGGTACAGGGCCTCGCTGAGCTTCGAGAACTGGAAGTCCTCGTAGTACGCGTCGACCTGCGCGACCGTCTTGTTCAGGCGCGACAGGATCCAGCGGTCGGTCGCCGACATCTTCTCGACCGGCGGCAGCTCGCCCTCGATCGTCGCGCCGTTCATCAGCGCGAAGCGGGTGGCGTTCCAGATCTTGTTGGCGAAGTTGCGGGAGGCCTGGACCCAGTCCTCGCCGATCGGCACGTCGGTGCCCGGGTTGGCGCCCTTGGCCAGGGTGAAGCGGACGGCGTCGGAGCCGTACTTGTCCATCCAGTCCAGCGGGTCGACGACGTTGCCGAAGGACTTCGACATCTTCTTGCCGCGCTCGTCGCGGACCAGGCCGGTCAGGGCGATGGTCTTGAACGGGACCTCGCCGTCCATCGCGTACAGGCCGAACATCATCATCCGGGCGACCCAGAAGAAGATGATGTCGTGGCCGGTGAGCAGGACGTCGGTGGAGTAGAACTTCGCCAGGTCCGGGGTCTTCTCCGGCCAGCCGAGGGTGGAGAAGGGCCACAGGCCGGAGGAGAACCAGGTGTCGAGGACGTCGGTGTCCTGCGTCCAGCCCTCGCCCGTCGGCGGCTGCTCGTCGGGACCGACGCAGACGACCTCGCCGTCCGGGCCGTACCAGACCGGGATGCGGTGGCCCCACCACAGCTGGCGCGAGATGCACCAGTCGTTGAGGTTGTCGACCCAGTCGAAGTAGCGCCGCTCCATCTCCTGCGGGTGGATCGTGACCCGGCCGTCGCGGACCGCGTCACCGGCGTTCTTCGCGAGGGTCTCGACCTTGACCCACCACTGGAGGGACAGGCGCGGCTCGATGGTCGTGCTGCAGCGCGAGCAGTGCCCGACGGAGTGCAGGTACGGACGCTTCTCGGCGACGATCCGGCCCTGCTCGCGCAGGGCGCCGACGACCGCGGACCGGGCCTCGAACCGGTCCAGGCCGAGGAAGGGGCCGTGGACGGTGATGACACCGTGCTCGTCCATGATCGTCATGTTGGGCAGGCCGTGGCGCTGTCCGATGGCGAAGTCGTTCGGGTCGTGCGCCGGGGTCACCTTGACGCAGCCGGTGCCGAACTCGGGGTCGACGTGCGCGTCCGCGACGACCGGGATCGAGCGGTCCGTGAGCGGCAGCTTGATGAGCTTGCCGACCAGGTGCTTGTAGCGCTCGTCGTCCGGGTGGACGGCGATGGCCGTGTCACCGAGCATCGTCTCGGCGCGGGTGGTGGCGACGACGAGGGTGTCCTCGCCCTCCCCGTACTTGATGGAGACGAGCTCGCCGGCGTCCTCCTGGTACTCCACCTCGATGTCGGAGATGGCCGTGAGGCAGCGGGGGCACCAGTTGATGATGCGCTCGGCGCGGTAGATCAGCTCGTCGTCGTAGAGCTTCTTGAAGATGGTCTGGACGGCCTTGGACAGGCCCTCGTCCATGGTGAAGCGCTCGCGCGACCAGTCGACGCCGTCGCCGAGGCGGCGCATCTGGCCGAGGATCTTGCCGCCGTACTCTTCCTTCCACTGCCAGACGCGCTCGACGAACTCCTCGCGGCCCAGGTCGTGGCGGGACTTGCCCTCCTCGGCGAGCTGCTGCTCGACCTTGTTCTGGGTGGCGATACCGGCGTGGTCCATGCCCGGCAGCCACAGCGACTCGAAGCCCTGCATCCGCTTGCGGCGGGTCAGGGCGTCCATCAGCGTGTGCTGGAAGGCGTGGCCCAGGTGGAGCGAGCCGGTGACGTTCGGCGGCGGGATGACGATGGTGTACGCGGGCTTCTCGCTCGCGGCGTCGGCCGTGAAGTAGCCACGCTCTACCCAGCGCTCGTAGAGCTTCCCCTCTACCTCGGCCGGCGCGTACTGGGTCGGCAGTTCGGAGTTGGGGGCACTGGGTGTCTGCGTGTTCTCGGTCACGGGGCACAGGATACGGCGGGCCCCGCCCGCGTCACGAATCCATTCCACCGGGCCGTCCCCCGTTGACCTCGGCCGGTCCGGGGACGTCTCATGCGCCCATGAACGAGATCACCCCGCCCGCCCCCTTCCCCTACCAGCCGATATCGCCCGCGCGGCGCAAGCGCAAGCGCGTCCTCGGCGCGGCCGGAACCGTACTGGGTCTCGCGGCAGGGGCGTTCCTCGGCAAGTGGGCCGTGAACGCGGCCCTCGGCGGCCCCGAGGACGCCGGCCGGTACAAGCTGGTCCCGCCCGCCTCCTTCCAGGGGCTGGCGTTGCAGGAGTCCGGGCCGCGGGTGGACGCGATCAAGCAGGGGCAGGGCGCCCCCAAGCCGGGCACCACCCCCGTGGCCGTGGTCTACGCCGACGGCTCCGGCACCGCGCAGCTGGTGGTCAGCGGCGCCGCCGGGACCTTCACGGACGACGACCCCGGGGCGGTGCTCACCCGCGGCCTGCACGACATGGGCGTCAACGGGGCCGTCACCCAGGACTCCGGCACCCCGGCGGGCGGCGCGATGCGCTGCGGCACCGTGCCCGTCGGGGCGGAGCAGCTGACGATGTGCATGTGGGCCGACCACAGCTCGCTGGTCACGGTCACCGTTCCCGTGGAGAACAAGCCGCCCGCGCTCGACGCACTGGCGGCGCAGACCCGCGCCCTGCGGGCGGCGATGGAAGTACCGGGGCGGTCGTGATTCGGTAACGGCCCGGACCCCGCTGCCCCCGCCGCCCAGACCTTCCGCCAGGATGTGTGAAACGGATAAGGAACCTCACAGGGGGACTCGGGATGAGTTACAACCAGCCAGGGCCGTACGGCCAGCAGCCGCAGCAGCCGGGCCCCTACGGGCAGCAGCCCCCGCCGCCGCCGAACCCGTACGGCCAGCAGCCCCAGCAGCCGGGCTACGGCTACCCCCAGCAGGCCCCGCCCCCGCCGCCGGCCTACCCCCAGCAGGGCGGCTACCCGCCCCCGCCCCCGCCGCAGCCCGCGTACGGCTACCAGCAGCAGCCCCCGCAGCAGGGCTACATGCCCCCGCCGACCCCGCCGAAGAAGTCGAAGGCGGGCCCGATCATCGCGGTGATCGCAGTCGTGGCCGTCATCGGCGGCGCGGGCTGGTGGTTCCTCGGCGGCGGCGCGGGCGGCTCGGTCTCGGACGCGACGAAGGGGTACAAGCTGGTGGCCCCGGATTCGGTGGGTGAGTTCCAGAAGAACCCCGACTACAAAGAGCAGCCCATCAGCGACAAGGACAAGCAGGAAGCCGAGGCCGCAGGCATCAAGAACCCCACCCAGGTGGGTATGAGCTACAAGTCCGGCGACCCCAAGAACCCACTGACCACCAAGGGCCTCACCTTCAGCGGTCTCTACGGTGACATCGCGGACCCTGAGAAGTCGGTGGACGGCTACTTCGCCCTGTTCAAGGCGAACGCCACGCAGAAGAACGACAAGGCGACGGTCGAGCTCGTCGGCAGCCCCAAGTCGATCACCCCGTCCGGTTTCAAGGGCGCTGTGCTCAAGTGCCAGGAAATCAAGTACATCCCGAAGGACCCGACGGCGACCAAGGGGATCAAGGAATTCGCGGCGCCCCTCTGCATCTGGGGCGACTACAGCACGCTTGCCGTCGTCACTGCGTCGGACGCGGCCTCCATCATGGCGGGCAAGCCGGGCTACACCCTGGAGCAGGACGCGGACCTCGCCGCGAAGCTCTACAACACCGCCCGCGTGAAGAAGTAACCACCGCGGAACGCACATGCGGAAGGGGCGCCCCGGATCTCCGGGGCGCCCCTTCCACATGCGCAACGACCAGGCGGCTACGCCGACTTCTCGTGCGGGCCCTGGTCCTTCGGGACGATGCGGGGGACCAGGGTGGGGTTGACGTTGGAGCGGACCACGTCCGCCGTGATGACCACGCGGGCCACGTCCTTGCGGGACGGGACCTCGTACATCACCGACATCAGGACCTCCTCCATGATGGCGCGCAGGCCGCGCGCGCCCGTCTGGCGGAGGATGGCCTGGTCGGCGATGGCCTCCAGGGCCTCGCGCTCGAAGTCCAGTTCCACACCGTCGAGTTCGAAGAGGCGCTGGTACTGCTTCACCAGCGCGTTGCGCGGCTCGACCAGGATCTGGAGGAGGGCTTCGCGGTCCAGGTTGTGGACCGAGGTGATGACGGGCAGACGACCGATGAACTCCGGGATCATCCCGAACTTCACCAGGTCCTCCGGCATGACCTCCTGGAACTGGTCGCTCGCCTCGATCTCCCGCTTCGAGCGGATCGTCGCCCCGAAGCCGATGCCCTTGGCGCCCGCGCGCGACTCGATGATCTTCTCCAGGCCGGCGAAGGCGCCGCCCACGATGAAGAGCACGTTCGTCGTGTCGATCTGGATGAACTCCTGGTGCGGGTGCTTGCGGCCGCCCTGCGGCGGGACCGACGCCGTCGTGCCCTCCAGGATCTTCAGAAGGGCCTGCTGCACGCCTTCGCCCGAGACGTCGCGCGTGATCGACGGGTTCTCGCTCTTGCGGGCGACCTTGTCGATCTCGTCGATGTAGATGATCCCGGTCTCGGCCTTCTTGACGTCGTAGTCGGCCGCCTGGATCAGCTTGAGGAGGATGTTCTCCACGTCCTCGCCGACGTAGCCGGCCTCCGTCAGCGCCGTCGCGTCGGCGATGGCGAACGGGACGTTCAGCATGCGGGCCAGCGTCTGGGCCAGCAGGGTCTTGCCGGAGCCCGTGGGGCCCAGCAGCAGGATGTTGGACTTCGCGAGCTCGATCGCGTCGTCACGGCCCTGCGCGCCGCCGTTCTCGCCGGCCTGGACGCGCTTGTAGTGGTTGTAGACCGCTACCGAGAGCGCCTTCTTCGCCGGCTCCTGGCCGACGACGTAGCTCTCCAGGAACTCGTAGATCTCACGGGGCTTGGGGAGTTCCTCCCACCGGACCTCGGAGGTCTCCGCGAGCTCCTCTTCGATGATCTCGTTGCAGAGGTCGATGCACTCGTCGCAGATGTACACACCGGGTCCTGCGATGAGCTTCTTCACCTGCTTCTGGCTCTTCCCGCAGAACGAGCACTTGAGCAGGTCGCCGCCGTCACCGATGCGTGCCACGAGGTGCTTCCCCTTCGCCTGGGAGACGCTTGGTTCAGCGCTCCTGGTGCCTCATATCCGACGGTACCTTGCCGGGGGCCCCGTACGGGGCCCCCTTGACGCGGTTCACAGCGCAGAATCCTGCGGTGCGGCCGCGTCAACTGACGGCAAGGATCAGGCCGCGTTCATCTTGCGGGTCGAGACGATCTGGTCGATCAGACCGTAGGCCAGCGCGTCCTCGGCCGTGAGGATCTTGTCGCGCTCGATGTCGTCGCGGATCTTCTCGATCGGCGTGGTCGAGTGCTTGGCCAGCATGGTCTCCAGCTGGTCGCGCATGCGCAGGATCTCGTTGGCCGCGATCTCCAGGTCGGAGAGCTGCTCGCGGCCGGTGCCACCCGACGGCTGGTGGATCAGCACGCGGGCGTTCGGGAGGGCCATGCGCTTGCCCGGGGTACCGGCGGCGAGCAGGACCGCGGCGGCGGAGGCCGCCTGGCCCATGCAGACCGTCTGGATGTCGGGCTTCACGAACTGCATCGTGTCGTAGATGGCCGTCAGCGCCGTGAAGGAGCCGCCCGGGCTGTTGATGTAGATCGAGATGTCGCGGTCCGGGTCCATCGACTCCAGGCACAGCAGCTGCGCCATGACGTCGTTGGCGGAGGCGTCGTCGATCTGCACGCCGAGGAAGATCACGCGCTCCTCGAAGAGCTTCGCGTACGGGTCGTACTCGCGCACGCCCTGCGAGGTGCGCTCCACGAAGCGCGGGACGACGTAGCGGTTGTCCACCTGCGGGCCGGAGTAGAGGCCGCTCGCGGAGAAGTTGTTCTGCATCTGGGTGTTCACCATCCTGGTGGCGTTCTGCGGGCTGGGGTTGCCTGGAGCGGGCCTGCGGGCGTACGGACGCCGTACGCCGGGCCCGGGGCGGTCAGGCCCCGGTGCCGCCGCCGCCCGGAGCGAGGGACGCGGCCGCGATGATGTCGTCGATGAGGCCGTACTCCTTGGCCTCCTCGGCGGTGAACCAGCGGTCGCGGTCGCCGTCGCGGATGATCGCCTCGACGGTCTGGCCCGAGTGGTGGGCGGTGATCTCGGCCATGCGCTGCTTGGTGCGCAGCAGGTACTGGGCCTGGATCTTGATGTCCGACGCGGTGCCGCCGATGCCGGCGGAGCCCTGGTGCATCAGGATGTCGGTGTTCGGGAGCGCGAAGCGCTTGCCCGGGGTGCCGCCGGTGAGCAGGAACTGGCCCATGGAGGCGGCCATGCCCATGCCGATGGTGACGACGTCGTTCGGGATGAACTGCATGGTGTCGTAGATCGCCATGCCGGCCGTCACCGAGCCGCCGGGGCTGTTGATGTACAGGTAGATGTCCTTCTCCGGGTCCGCGGCCAGGAGGAGGAGCTGCGCGGTGATCTTGTTGGCGATCTCGTCGTCGACCTGCTGGCCGAGGAAGATGATGCGCTCGCCGAGCAGCCGGTTGTAGACATGGTCGCCGAGGCCGCCACCGATGGACGGCTCACCCGCGGCGTAAGGCTTCAGATTCGTCACGTATCCACCTGCTCGTCTCCGACGGCCACATGCCGTCTCAGCGTCTCGTTCTGGGGCGCGGACCGGTCGGTGGTGCGATGCCCCGCCGGCTCCGGGTAGTCCCGTGCCCTCGTATTCATGGACCCTAACGCGCAGGTCGGACAACGCCATCCCGCTTCCCGAACTGTTCGCTCGGAGCGCAAGGTCCCGAGGGCCCGCCGAGCGGGCGCGGAAGGGCCCGTACGCGGCTGCGTACGGGCCCTTCGCGGTACTGCTCAGCGGGCGTCGCCCGAGGTGTTACTTGGCCTCGTCGGCCTTGGCCTCGTCGTCACCCTCGACAGCGGCCTCGACGACCTCGGCGGCCGTCTCGACCTCGTCCTCGTCGTCGGAGAGGTCGACGACCTCACCCTTGGTGTCGACGACCTTGGCGGCCTCGACGACGACCGCGAGGGCCTTGCCGCGGGCGACCTCGCCGACCAGCATCGGGACCTGGCCGCCCTCGACGACGGCCTGGGCGAACTGGTCGGGGGACATGCCCGAGGACTGCGCGCGGCGCATGAGGTGCTCGGTGAGCTCCTCCTGGTTGACGCCCAGCTTCTCCTTGTTGACCAGCGCGTCGAGGACGAACTGGGTCTTGATGCCCTTGACGGCCTGCTCGGAGGTCTCGGCGTCGAACTCCTCGACCGTCTTGCCCTGGATCTCGAGGAACTTCTCGAGGTTCAGGCCCATCTGGCCGAGCTGGTGGTGCTCCAGGTTGTGCTTGCGGGTCTGGACCTCGTCCGCGAGGAGCTTCTCGGGGATCGGGACCTCGACGAGCTCCAGCAGCTTCTCCAGGACGCGCTCCTGGGCCTGCGTGGCCTGGTCGTACTGCTTCATGTTCTCGAGGCGCTTGCGGCTGTCGGCCTTCAGCTCGTCGAGGGTGTCGAACTCGCTCGCCATCTGGGCGAACTCGTCGTCCAGCTCCGGCAGCTCGCGGGCGGAGACCTTGGTGACCTTGACGGTGACCTCGGCGTCCTTGCCCTCGGCGGAGCCGCCCTTCAGCTGCGAGGTGAAGGTGGCCTCGCCGCCGGCCTCGAGGCCCTTGACGGCCTCGTCGATGCCGTCGAGGAGCTCGCCCGAGCCGATGGTGTAGGAGACGTCGCTGGCGACGCCGTCCTCGAGGACCTCGCCGTCGACCTTGGCCTCGAGGTCGATGGTGACGACGTCACCCTCGGCGGCGGCGCGCTCGACGTCCTTGGTGGACGCGAAGCGGCTGCGCAGCTGCTCGACGGACTTCTCGACGTCCTCGTCCGAGACCTCGACCGCGTCGACCTCGACCTCGATGCCGGAGTAGTCCGGGATCTCGATCTCGGGGCGGACGTCCACCTCGGCGGTGAAGGCCAGCAGCTCGCCGTCCTTCAGCTCGGTGATGTCGACCTCGGGCTGGCCCAGCGGGTTCAGGTCGGCCTCGTTGACGGCCTCGGTGTAGAACTTCGGGAGGGCGTCGTTGACGGCCTCCTCCAGCACCGCACCGCGGCCGAAGCGCTGGTCGATGACCCGGTTCGGGATCTTGCCCTTGCGGAAGCCCTTCACCGTGACCTGCTGGTTGATCTTCTTGTACGCCGCGTCGAGGCTGTCCTTGAGCTCCTCGAAGGGCACCTCGACAGTGAGCCGAACCCGAGTCGGGTTCAGGGTCTCCACGGCGCTCTTCACGGTTCGGTCTCCTTGTGGCTGACTGCTGGGGGTTCTGCCGGATCGCTGCGATTCAGCGGCCTCGGCGGATTCGGCCCGGTACATCAGACACACGGGCACGCAGCTTGCATAGTAACCGCAAGCGGCAATCAGCCCACAACGCGATCTTCGTGGGGACACTGCTGGTGGTCGGGGTGGCCGGATTCGAACCGACGACCTTCCGCTCCCAAAGCGGACGCGCTACCAAGCTGCGCCACACCCCGTCGGTGCGACACGTAGGGTACATGCCCGAAGACGCTCCGGCGCCCCCGGTTTTCCCGCCGGGCGTACGCGCGCGCTGCGCGTCCGGGGACACGGCGCTCGAAAGCGGTGTGCACTCCCCCTGCGCGACCCGCTAGGATGCTGTCCGTGCCGCGGTCCCACGGACCTGCGGCGCGTGTAGTGCGGGTGTAGCTCAATGGTAGAGCCCTAGTCTTCCAAACTAGCTACGCGGGTTCGATTCCCGTCACCCGCTCTGAACGGCCCAGGGCCGGGTCGAGGACCTCCTCGACCCGGCCCTGACGCGTTGGTGCGGCGCCTTCGGAACCCTCGCCTTCGGAATCCTCAGAGCTTGATGCCGGCGATGGTGTCCGCGAGGGAGTTCAGGAAGCGGTTGACGTCCGGGGCGATGGAGCTGGACGCCAGGAAGAACCCGAAGAGGACGGCGACGATCGCCGGGCCCGCCTTCATGTGCTTGCCGCGGATCAGGATCACCAGGATGATCGCCAACAGAACCACGACTGACAGCGAAATGGCCACTTCTGATCACACCTTCGGTCGTCCCCTGGCCGGCCCGGGGGTCACTCCCGTGCGCACCCCCACATGGACCATCCTCCCACCAACCGGGCCCTCCTATCCGCCCCGTGACGAATCGACAACACGTCTTTCCGGCCAAGTGGATACGAACCGGGCATATTTCGGGGTCACGGGGCGGTGATGCCGAGGAGGGAGCGGACGCGGGCGTACTTGGCGGTCAGCCGGTCGCGGGTGGGGGCGTCCAGCACGGAGAGGCGTACGGGGTCCGCGTTGTGCGCGAGGTCGGCCTCCTTGACGAGGACGGCCCCGGGGGTGGCGAGGATGCGGGCCGTGTACTCCTCGACCGGTTCTCCGGCGCGCTTGGTGAGCGCCATGACCATGTCCTTGACCTCCTGCGGGAGGGCGGCCGCCGCGAGCTGCCCGGCGCTGAGCGCGTCGTCCTCCACGGAGTCGTGCAGCCAGGCGGCGGCCTGCTGGGCGGCAGTGCCGCCGCGCAGGCGGACGCCCTCGGCCACGGCCGCGAGGTGCTCGGCGTAGGGGCGGCCTGCCTTGTCGGTCTGGCCCTCGTGCGCGGAGCGGGCCAGGGCCTCGACCTCGGTGAGGGTGAGGGAGCGGTCGGTCATGCGATCTCCTTTGCTGCGGCGCGGAGGGCCTCGGCGGCCCGGCGCACATCGGCGGGTTTCGTACGCCAGTTGGAGAACGCCGCGCGCAGGGCGGGCGTTCCCCCGAAGACGGTGGGGGTCACGAAGACCTCGGCGGCGACGGCCTCGCGGAGGGCGGCCAGCCGTTCCGGGGTGGGGTCCTCGGCGAGGGTGAAGCAGACGACATTGAGGCGTACGGGGGCCAGCAGCCGCAGGGCCGGGTCCGCCTCCAGGAGCTCCCCGAGGGCGCGGGCGCAGGCGGTGTCGCGTTCGACGATCTCCCGGTGGCCCGCGCGGCCGTAGGCGCGCAGAGTGAACCAGGCGGCCAGGGCCCGCAGCCGGTGGGAGTTCTCCGGGGTGAGGTGGACCAGGTCGGGGTCGGCGCCCAGGGGACCGAGGTAGGCGGCGGCGTTGGCGAACACGCGGGCCTGGAGGTCGCGGCGGCGGGTGAACTGGACGGCGCTGTCGTAGGGGACGTTGAGCCACTTGTGCAGGTCGACGCAGACGGAGTCGGAGGCGTCGAGGCCCTCGGTGAGGTGGGCGTGTTCCGGGGAGAGGGCGGCGAAGGCGCCGAAGGCGGCGTCGGTGTGCAGCCAGAAGTCGTGGCGGTCCTTGAGGGCGGCGACGGCCCGCAGGTCGTCGAAGTCGACGGTGTTGACGGTGCCGGCGTTGGCGACGACGACGGCCGGGCCCGGGGTGTCGGCGAGGGCGCGGTCCAGGGCGGCGGGGTCGACGGCCTCGCGGCCGGGCAGGGTGGGCACCGGGACGAGGGCGGCGCGGCCGAGGCCGAGGACGGACAGGGCCTTGGCGACGGAGGAGTGCGGGGCGCCGGACAGGACGCGGACGGGGCCGAGCGCGGCGACGCCGTCCCGGGCCGGGGAGACGCCGAGGCGCTCGCCGAGCCACTCGCGGGCGATGGCGAGGCCGACGGTGTTGGACTGGGTGGCGCCGCTGACGAAGGTGCCGGTGTGGGCGGGGCCCAGCCCGAAGAGGTCGCGCAGCCAGGAGACGGTCTCGCGTTCGAGGTGCTGGCCCGCGCCGTCCATGGCGGAGTTGGAGTTCTGGTCGTGGACGGCGGTCAGCCAGTCGCCGGCGAGGGCGGCGGGGGTGGCGCCGCCGGTGACGAAGCCGAGGTAGCGGGGGCCGGCGGAGGCGGAGAGGCGGGGCTCCCAGCGGGCCCGGAACTCGGCGAGCGCGTCCTCGGCGCCGACGCCGTGCGCGGGGAGCGGGCGGGGGGCCGGGGGCCCGTCCTGCGACGGTACGACGGCCCGCGCGTCCAGCCCGGCGAGGGCCTCGACGGCGGCGCCGCGGGTGGCGTCGAGGAGGGCGGGGAGACGGGCGAGGTCGGCGGCGAGGGTGGCGTCCATGAGCGGACGGTAGCCGTGGCGGGGGCGGGACGGGACGTGCCAATCGCCACGCAGTGGCCCGGACCGGTGGCGGGGGGGCGGGCCCTGGGCCCCGGTGCGGCGGGGCGGCTCGGCTGTGGCCCTGACTCGCCGGGGCGGGCCGGCTGGGGCGGTGCCGCGGCCGTGCCGGGCCGGGGTGGCGCGGCCGGGTCCCGCTGCGCGGACTGGTCTCCCCGCCCCGCCCTTCCCCCGTTCCCCGGGCTGCGCCCGTACGGGGTCAGGGGCGCTGCCCCTGGGAACGCCCCGGCGCCGAGCCGCGCGAGCGGCGCGTCGAGGAGGGGTGCGGCGCGTTCAGAAGGGGGCGCGGCGGATCAGGAGGAGGGCTCGGTCGTCGTTGACGTCCTTCGCGACCTTTTCGATCAGGTGCCACGCCGCGCCCTCCCAGCCCGCCGCGACGTACCGGTCGGCCTCGCCCGTCAGGCGGTCGATGCCCTCGCTGATCTCGCGGTCCGCGGTCTCGACCAGGCCGTCGGTGAACAGCATCAGGACGTCGCCGGGCCGCAGGTTGCCCCGGGCCGGTTCGAACTCCGCGCCGTCGTAGACGCCGAGCAACGGGCCCTCGCCCGACTTCTCCTGCCAGCGGCCGGTGCCGGCGGAGAGCTGGAGGGCGGGGAGGTGCCCGGCGGAGAGGAGTTCGTAGTCGCCCGTCTCCAGGTCCAGGACGAGGTGGATCGAGGTGGCGAAGCCCTCGTCCCAGTCCTGGCGCAGGAGGTAGCCGTTGGCGGCGGGGAGGAAGTCCTGGGGCGGGAGGGCGCCGAGGAGCCCGCCGAAGGCGCCGGAGAGGAGGAGGGCCCGGGAGCCGGCTTCCATGCCCTTGCCGGAGACGTCGGTGAGGACGACCTCCAGGGTGCGCCCGCCGTTGGTGCGCGCGGCGACGACGAAGTCGCCGGAGAAGGACTGGCCGCCGGCCGGCCGCAGGGCCATCTCGCGGTGCCAGGCCGGCGGCAGGGCGGGGAGCTTGCTCTGGACCCGGATGCGCTCGCGGAGGTCGAACAGCATCGTGCCGCCGCGCCGCCACGGTACGCCGACGCGGCTGCGGAACTGGGCGATGATCAGGCCGAAGAATCCGCAGGCGGCGACCACCAGGACCGTTCCCGGGGTGACCCGGGCGGGCCCCTCGGTGTACGGGCCGAGGACGAGGGCCTCGACGATCAGGGCGGTCGCGGAGGCGGCGTACAGCCCGAGCAGGCTGGCGGGCCGCAGCAGCAGCCCGCCCGCCACGATGGGCAGGACGAGCGCCGACGGCGAGAACCAGACGGGCAGCAGCAGGGTGCCGCAGGCGATGGCGGGGACGGTCAGCAGCAGGCCCGCGAAGGCCAGCCAGTCGCTCGCGTCGCCGCGGAAGTAGTCGACGGCGGATTTGCGCAGGGCTGTGCGGGCCCGGTGCGACAGCATGCGCGCCCGGGCCCTGAGCGTCTCCACGCGTGCTCCGGCCATTGCACCGGGACCCTATCCATCAAGGCTGTGCGCGCGCAGGGGTACCCCCGTACCTCGGGCCCGCGGATGCCCGAAAACAGTTCGACCGGGCCGTATTGCCCTGGTAGGGATGGCCCTATGGCTCTTGATACGCGCGTATTGCAGGCTGATGAGTGGGATGTCTGGTACGACCATCTGGAACTGGCGTTCGGTGGCGTGCCGGAATCCCCCGAGGAGCGGACGCTCTACCGGTCCCTGACGGAGCTCGACCGTTCGCTGGGGGTCTGGGACGGCGGGACCTGTGTCGGTTCGGCCGGGGCGTTCAGCTTCCGGCTGTCGGTGCCGGGCGGGGCGCTGGTCCCGGCGGCGGGCGTGACGATGGTCGGGGTGGCGCCGACGCACCGCAGGCGGGGCGTGCTGACCTCGATGATGCGCCGCCAGCTGGACGACGTCCGGGCGGCCGGTGAGCCGGTCGCGGTGCTGACGGCCTCGGAACCGGAGATCTACGGGCGCTTCGGCTACGGCACGGCCTCCTACGACCTGGTGGTGGACGTCGACACGACCCGCGTGCGGCTGGACGTGCCGCCGGGGACGGACGGGGTGCGGCTGCGGCTCGTGGACCCGGTGAAGGCGCTGGACGACTGCGAGCGGGTGTACGCGGCGCTGGTCGCGGGCCGGCCGGGGATGCCGGCCCGGCAGCCGGGGTGGGAGCGGCTGGGGCTGCTCGACCCGGAGTCGCACCGGGAGGGGGCGTCGCCGCTGAAGTGCGTGGTGGCGGAGGACCCGGCCGGGGCGGTCGTCGGGTACGCGCGGTACCGGGTGCGGCCGGACTGGGAGCCGGCCGGGTCGGACGGCAAGGTGCTGGTCGGCGAGGTGGACGCGCTGGATCCGGCGGCGTACGCGGCGCTGTGGCGGTACCTGTTCGAGATCGACCTGACCTGGCGCGTACGGGCGTACCGGCGGCCGGTGGACGATCCGCTGCTGCACCTGGTCAACGACATCCGGCGGGTCCGGGCCCAGCAGCGGGACGCGCTGTACCTGCGGGTGGTGGACCTGCCGGGGGCGCTGGAGGCGCGGGGGTACGGGGCCGCGGTGGACGTGGTGCTGGAGGTCGAGGACGCGTTCTGCCCGTGGAACGCGGGGCGCTGGCGGCTGACGGCCGGGGCGGACGGTTCCGGGGCGCGGTGCGTGCGCAGTGACGACCCCGCCGAGCTGGCGCTGTCGGCGCGGGAGCTGGGGTCGGTGTACCTGGGCGGGGTGACGCTGGCCTCGCTCGCGGCGGCCGGCCGCGTGCGGGAGCTGCGGCCGGGGGCCCTGCGGGAGGCTTCGCGGGCCTTCGCGGGGGACGTCGCCCCGTGGCTCCCGCACAACTTCTAGCGCGCCGGGCGGGGGCGGCCTCCGCCCCCGCCTAGCGGGTCTGGCAGGTGGGGCACCAGAAGAGGTTGCGGGTGGCGAGGTCGGCCGTGCGGATCTCCGTGGTGCAGATGTGGCACGGGAGCGTCGCGCGGCGGTAGACGTACACCTCGCCGCCGTGGTCGTCGACGCGCGGCGGGCGGCCCATGGCCTCCGGGAGGTGTTCGTCGCGGACCGTGTCGATGCGGTTGCGGCGGACGCCCTCGCGCATCAGTTCCGCCAGGTCGGCCCACATCGCGTCCCATTCGGCGCGGGTGAGGTCCTTGCCCTGGCGGTAGGGGTCGATGCCGTGCCGGAAGAGGACCTCGGCGCGGTAGACGTTGCCGACGCCCGCGACGACCTTCTGGTCCATCAGCAGGGCGGCGATGGTCGTGCGGCTGCGGGAGATGCGGGACCAGGCGCGGGCGGGGTCGTCGCCCGGGCGCAGCGGGTCCGGGCCCAGGCGGTCGTGTATCGCCTTCTTCTCGGCCTCGGTGACCAGGGCGCAGGCGGTGGGTCCGCGCAGGTCCGCGTAGTGGTCCTCGTTCAGCAGGCGCAGCCGGACGGTGTCGGTGGCCGGCGGGGCCGGGGCGGGGCCGAAGCCGAGTTTGCCGAAGAGGCCGAGGTGGATGTGGATCCAGGCGTCGCCGAGTTCCAGGAAGAGGTGCTTGCCGTGGGCTTCGGCGCTCTCCAGCTCGCGCCCGTCCAAGAGGGCGGCGCTCTCGGCGAAGCGTCCCTGGGGGCTGCTGACCCGGACCGTGCGGGCGGCGAAGCGCTCGGTGTGGTCCTGGGCGAGGCGGTGGATCGTATGGCCCTCGGGCACGCCGTGCTCCTGCGTCGTTCGGTCTGGGGGCACCGCCCAGCGGTAGCTGGGGAGCGTGCCGCCGGACGGGGCGCGTCCGGCGGCGCGCGGGGGACTACTGGTCCTGCGGGTGGTGGGCCGGGATCGGGGGGAGCTCGCCGGTCTGCTCGTAGGCGGTGAGCATGTCGATGCGGCGGGTGTGGCGCTCCGCCCCGGAGTACGGGGTCTTCAGGAAGGCGTCGATGAAGGCGACGACCTCGTCCTGGGTGTGCATGCGGCCGCCGACGGAGATGACGTTGGCGTTGTTGTGCTCGCGGCCGAGCTCGGCCGTCTGGACGCTCCAGGCCAGGATGGCACGGATGCCCTTGACCTTGTTGGCGGCGATCTGCTCGCCGTTGCCGGAGCCGCCGATCACGATGCCGAGGCTGTCCTCGTCCGCGGCGGTGCGCTCGGCGGCGCGGAGGCAGAAGGGCGGGTAGTCGTCCACCTCGTCGTAGATGTGGGGCCCGCAGTCGACGGGCTCGTGGCCGTTGTTCTTGAGCCAGTCCACGAGGTGGTTCTTGAGCTCAAAGCCTGCATGGTCGGATCCGAGATACACGCGCATGGGTCGAGTGTGGCATGCGTGACCTCAAGGGAGGGCGGAGGGGTGTCGCATAAATCACTTCTAAACCTCAAGTAAACCCAAAGAACGCAGACGGGAGGGGTCGGGACCTTGGTCCCGGGATGGGGGCCTTGGGTAACCATCGGAAGAAGGTCTTCCGTCCTGGCCGGAAATCGGGTTTGAATGCCGGAACTCTCCACCCGAGAACCTAAGGATTCGTCCATGAGCACGACGACGACCCTTCAGACGGCAGGCGACCCGACCGGCGAACCCGGTTCCGCCCAGCCCTCCGACGGTCTCAAGGCCGGTCTCAAGAACCGCCACCTCTCCATGATCGCCATCGGCGGTGTCATCGGCGCCGGCCTGTTCGTCGGCTCCGGCGGCGGTATCGCCAAGGCCGGCCCCGCCATCCTGATCTCGTACCTGCTCGTCGGTGCGATGGTCGTCTTCGTGATGCGGATGCTCGGCGAGATGGCCGCCGCCAGCCCGAACTCGGGCTCCTTCTCCGCCTACGCCGACCGGGCGCTCGGCCGCTGGGCCGGCTTCTCCATCGGCTGGCTGTACTGGTTCTTCTGGGTCGTCGTGCTCGCCGTCGAGGCGACCGCCGGCGCGAAGATCCTCGAGGGCTGGGTCCCGGCCGTCCCGCAGTGGGGCTGGGCCCTGATCGTGATGGTCGTCCTGACGGCCACCAACCTCGGCTCCGTCGCCTCCTACGGCGAGTTCGAGTTCTGGTTCGCCGGCATCAAGGTCGTCGCCATCGGCGCCTTCGTGATCGTCGGCATGCTCGCCGTCTTCGGCGTGCTGCCGGGCTCGGACAACCCGGGCGCGGGCTTCGCCCACCTCACCGACGCCGGCGGGTTCATGCCGAACGGCTGGGGCTCGGTCCTCACCGGTGTGCTGATGGTCGTCTTCTCCTTCATGGGCAGCGAGATCGTCACCCTGGCGGCCGGCGAGTCCGAGGACCCGCGCCGCGCGGTCACCAAGGCCACCAACTCGGTGATCTGGCGCATCGGCGTCTTCTACCTGGGCTCGATCTTCATCGTGCTGACCCTGCTGCCCTGGAACGACGAGTCGATCGTCAAGAAGGGCTCGTACGTCGCCGCCCTGGACTCGATCGGCATCGCGCACGCCGGCCAGATCATGAACGTGATCGTCCTGACCGCCGTGCTGTCCTGCCTGAACTCGGGCATGTACACGGCCTCGCGCATGGCGTTCTCGCTGGGCGAGCGCGGCGACGCGCCCAAGGCCTTCGCGAAGACCAGCAAGAAGGGCGTGCCCACGGTCGCCATCCTGGGCTCGGTGGTCTTCGGCTTCATCGCCGTCTACTTCAACTACACGTCCCCGGACACGGTGTTCAACTTCCTGCTGAACTCCTCGGGTGCCATCGCCCTCTTCGTGTGGCTGGTCATCTGCCTGACCCAGCTGCGGATGCGCGGCATCCTGATGCGCGAGGCGCCGGAGAAGGTCACCGTCAAGATGTGGCTGTTCCCGTACCTGACGTGGGCCACCGCCGCGATGATCACCTTCGTCCTCGGCTACATGGTCTACGACAAGGACAACCGCGAGACGGTGCTGTACTCGCTGCTCGTCGCGGCCGTCGTGATCGTGATCGGCGTGGTGCGCAACGCCCGTCGCAAGGGCGAGCTCGCGGCCGAGGCCGTGGCCGACGCCGTGGTCGACGCGGTCTGACCGGACCCCCGCATACGGCAGCAGCCCCGGACCGCCCGCTCGCGGTCCGGGGCTGCTGCGCAGGCACCGGAAGTGGATTCCGTACGGGTCAGCCGCGGCGGCCGGCCAGCTTCCAGGCGGCCGGCAGGGCGCCCATGGCCAGCGCCGCCTTGAGGGCGTCACCGATCAGGAACGGGGTCAGGCCCGCCGCGAGGGCCGCGGTGAGCGACATCCCGGTGGCGGCCATCAGGTACGGCACGCCCACCGCGTAGATCACGGCCGAGCCCAGCACCATCGTGCCCGCCGTGCGCAGCACCGAGCGGTCGGCGCCGCGCCGCGCGAGGGCGCCGACGACGGTGGCGGCGAGCAGCATGCCGAGGACGTAGCCGAAGGAGGCGCCGCCCGCGCCGGAGGTGCCGCCCGCGAACCAGGGCAGGCCGGCCGCGCCGAGGGCGGCGTACAGGCCGAGCGAGAGGAAGCCGCGGCGGGCGCCGAAGGCCGTGCCGACGAGCAGGGCGGCGAAGGTCTGGCCGGTGACCGGCACCGGGGAGCCCGGAACGGGTACGGAGACCTGGGCGGCCAGACCGGTGAGCGCGGCTCCGCCGACGACGAGCGCGATGTCGCGGACGCGGCTCGCGGGCAGCAGGTCGGCGAGGACGGCGCCGGGCCGGAAGGAGACGGAAGCAGTGCTCATGAGGGGGCTCCGCGGGGTGGTGATCGACGGGACACCGTGACGCTAGTGCGCGCCGCCGCGCCGCCCCACCGTCGGCCGGGACAAAGGCATACTGTCCGGTTTGGTGGGGACCACACAAAGCCCACGCCTTACACCCGCCCTGAAGTGATCCCCATCACGGGGAACATCCGGTGACACATCCTTTTTGCTCCCACGGGCGCCCTCCAGCCAGACTGTGGGTTCCCTCCAATCCCTTGCGCAGCCCCCAGAGCCGCCGGGCCGATCGAGAGTACAGATCCACTCATGCGCGAACAGCAGACCGACCTCCCTCCCGAACCCCTGAGCCACAGTCTCAAGCAGCGCCACCTGACCATGCTGGGCCTCGGCGGCGTCATCGGCGCCGGCCTCTTCGTCGGCTCCGGTGCCGGCATCTCCATCGCGGGCCCCGCGATCATCTGCTCGTACCTGCTCGCGGGCGCGCTCGCGATGCTGGTGATGCGGGCCCTCGGCGAGATGTCGGCGGCGATGCCCGCCTCCGGCTCCTTCTCGGTCTACGCCGAGAAGGCCCTGGGGCGCTGGGCCGGCTTCTCGGCGGGCTGGCTGTACTGGTTCCTGCTGGTCGTGGTGCTCGCGGTGGAGGCGACCGGTGCCGCGAAGATCGCCCACGGCTGGCTGCCGTCGGTGGACCAGTGGGTGTGGGTGCTGCTGTTCATGGTGGTCTTCACCCTCACCAACCTGGCCGCCGTGCGGAACTTCGGCGAGTTCGAGTTCTGGTTCGCCGCGCTGAAGGTCGGCGCGATCGTGCTGTTCCTGGTCCTGGGCACCCTGGCGGTCTTCGGCCTGCTGCCGGACACCGAGCCGGTGGGCCTGGCCAACCTGAGCGGGCAGGGCGGCTTCTTCCCCAAGGGGATGGGCGGGGTGGTCGCGGGGATGCTCGCGGTCGTCTTCGCCTTCGGCGGCCTGGAGGTCGTCACCATCGCGGCCGCCGAGTCCGACGACCCGGCCCGGTCGGTGTCGCGGGCGGTGCGCAGCGCGGTGTGGCGCATCCTCTTCTTCTACGTCGGCTCGATGCTCGTGATCGTGACCCTGCTGCCTTGGGATTCGCTCAAGCCCGGCGAGAGCCCGTACGTGGCCGTGCTCGACTCGATCGGGATTCCCGCGGCCGGGCAGATCATGAACATCGTGGTGTTCGTGGCGCTGCTGTCGGCGCTGAACGCGAACCTGTACGGCTCCTCCCGGATGATCTTCTCGCTGGCCGAGCGCGGCGAGGCGCCCAAGGGGCTGCTGAAGGTCTCGGGCGGCGGGGTGCCGCGGCGGGCGGTGCTGGCGTCGGTGGTGTTCGGGTTCGCGTCGGTGGTGCTGAACCTGCTGTGGCCGGACACGGTCTTCCTCTACATGCTCAACGCGGTCGGCGCGGTGCTGCTGTTCGTGTGGGCGCTGATCGCGGTGTCGCAGCTGCGGCTGCGGCCCCGGCTGGAGCGGGAGATGCCGGAGCGGCTGACGCTGCCGATGTGGCTGTTCCCGTACCTGACCTGGGCGGCGCTGCTGGGGATGGCGGCGGTGCTGGTGCTGATGCTGTTCGACGACTCGGCGCGGCCGCAGCTGCTGTGGTCCTCGGGCGCGGCGGCGGTGGTGCTGGTGGTGGCCGCGTACCGGGAGGTGCGGGCGCGCCGGGGCTGATGCCCCGTCAGTGAGGTGCGGACGACGAGCGGCCCGGGACTTCCGTCCCGGGCCGTTCTGCTTCCTGCGCGCGGGTGCGGTCACGGCGCGTGAGCCGAGTGTCCGGATGCTGAACAGTGAATGTCCGATAAACGGACGGTCGGCAGACTGGGCCCATGAGTCAGAGCACCATCACGCCCCCCGAACTGCGGCCGTCCGCGCCCGGATCCCCCCTCAGTGGCGGCCTCAAGCAGCGCCACCTCTCGATGATCGCCCTCGGCGGGGTCATCGGCGCCGGCCTCTTCGTCGGCTCGGGCGCCGGCATCGCGGCCGCGGGGCCCTCGATCGTGCTCGCGTACGCGGTGTCCGGTCTGCTGGTGATGTTCGTGATGCGGATGCTCGGCGAGATGTCGGCGGCCAACCCCGCGTCGGGCTCCTTCTCGGTGCACGCCGAGCGGGCGATCGGCCCCTGGGCCGGGTTCACGGCCGGCTGGATGTTCTGGACCCTGCTGTGCGTGGGCGTGGCCATCGAGGCCATCGGCGCGGCGCACATCATGACGGGCTGGTTCCCGGGCACCCCGTCGTGGCTGTGGGTGCTGGTGTTCATGGCGCTGTTCTGCGGCAGCAACCTGGGCGCGGTGCGCAACTTCGGCGAGTTCGAGTTCTGGTTCGCCGCCCTGAAGATCGGCGCGATCGGCCTGTTCCTGGGCCTGGGCGTGCTGGCGGTCCTGGGCCTGCTGCCCGGGACCTCCTCCCCCGGCGCCGCGAACCTGGTGCACGACGGCGGGTTCCTGCCCCACGGGGTCGACGGGCTGCTCGTCGGCGTGCTGGCCTCGGTGGTCGCGTACGGCGGCCTGGAGACGGTGACCATCGCGGCGGCGGAGTCGGACGACCCGGTGCGGGGCGTGGCCAAGGCGGTGCGGACCACCATGTGGCGGATCGCGATCGTCTACGTCGGCTCGATGCTGGTGATCGTCACCCTGCTGCCCTGGAACGACCCGGCGGTCACCGGGCAGGGCCCGTACGCCGCGACCCTGGACCACCTGGGCATCCCGGCGGCCGGCCAGGTCATGAACGTGGTCATCCTGATCGCCCTGCTGTCGGCGATGAACGCCAACATCTACGGCTCCTCGCGCATGGCCCACTCCCTGGTCTCCCGGGGCCAGGGGCCGAGGGCGCTGGGCAAGGTCTCGGGCGGGGTGCCGCGCCGCGCGGTGCTGGCCTCCTCCGGGTTCGGGTTCGTCACGGTCCTGCTGTCGTACTGGTACCCGGACACCCTGTTCGCCTGGCTGCTGAACATGGTCGGCGGGGTCATCCTCATCGTCTGGGGCTTCATCGCCGTCTCGCAGTTCGTGCTGCGCCGGCGGCTGGAGCGCGAGGCGCCCGAGAAGCTGACCGTGCGGATGTGGGGCTTCCCGTACCTGACGTGGGTGGCGCTGGCCGGGGTGGCCGGGGTGCTGGTGCTGATGGCCGTCGGCGAGGACACCCGTACGCAGGTGCTGTTCACCGGCGGGCTCGCGCTCGCCCTGGCCGGGACCGGGTACGCGATGCAGCGCCGGGCGGCGGCCCGGAACTGACGGCCCGGCGGCTCCCCGGCCCCCTTCGAGGCGGATCCCGTGTGCGACACGGGATCCGCCTCTCTTCGTACCCAGGTGACCCTTACGTGTGACTCGGAATAGATACTGCTAGCGTGCAGTTGCGCATTAATTGCAATAAGCGATTGGCACGCCGAGGGGACCGGATACACGCATGGCCATCTACACGCTTCCTGAGCTTCCTTACGACTACGCGGCGCTCGAGCCGGTGATCAACCCGCAGATCATCGAGCTGCACCACGACAAGCACCACGCGGCCTACGTCACGGGCGCCAACACCACGCTGGAGCAGCTGGCGGAGGCCCGGGAGAAGGAGAACTGGGGCGCGCTCAACGGGCTGGAGAAGAACCTGGCGTTCCATCTCTCCGGGCACATCCTGCACAGCATCTACTGGCACAACATGGCCAGCCCGAAGACCGGTGAGGGCGGCGGCGAGCCGACCGCGGCCGACGGGGTGGGCGACCTCGCGGACGCGATCACCGAGTCCTTCGGCTCCTTCGAGAAGTTCAAGAAGCAGCTGACCTTCGCGTCCTCCGCGACCCAGGGCTCCGGCTGGGGCGTGCTGGCGTACGAACCGGTCAGCGGCCGCCTGGTCGTCGAGCAGGTCTACGACCACCAGGGCAACGTGGGCGTGGCCAGCACGCCGATCCTGGTCTTCGACGCCTGGGAGCACGCCTTCTACCTGCAGTACAAGAACCAGAAGGTGGACTTCATCGAGGCCATGTGGAACGTCGTCAACTGGCAGGACGTGGCCCGCCGCTACGCCGACGCCAAGGCGAACACCCCGCTGCTGATCCCCGCCAAGGGCTGAGCCGCACCCCGCAGACCGCCCGCCTCGTGATCGTCTTCTCAGCCTTCGCGTGCGGGCGTGCAGAGCGGAAGACCCCCGTGAGGACGTGACTCACGGGGGTCTTCTGCGTCGTGCGGGGGTACCGACTACTCGAAGCTGGGGCCCTTGGTGCGGGTGCGCTTGATCTCGTAGAAGCCCGGGGTGGAGGCGACCAGCAGGGTGCCGTCCCACAGGCGGGCGGCGGCCTCGCCGCGCGGGGCCGGGGTGACGACGGGGCCGAAGAAGGCGACCTCCTCGCCGTCGGCGCCGGGTACGGAGATCACCGGGGTGCCGACCTCCTGGCCGACGCGGTCGATGCCGTCGTTGTGGGAGTCGCGCAGCACCTGGTCGTACTCGTCGGAGTCGGCGTAGGCGAGCAGCTCGGCCGGCAGGCCGACCTCCTCCAGGGCGTCGGCGATGACCTCGCGGGTCGCGCCGCGGTCCTCGTTGTGGATCTTCGTGCCGAGGGCCGTGTACAGCTTGCCGGTGATCTCCTCACCGAACTTCTGCTGAGCGGCGACCACCACGCGCACCGGGGCCCAGCCCTTGGGGCCGAGGAGCTCGCGGTAGCGCTCGGGGAGCTCGTCGAGCTTGTTCTCGTTGAGCACGGCCAGGCTCATCACGTGCCAGCGGACCTCGACGTCACGGACCTTCTCGACCTCCAGCATCCAGCGGGAGGTCATCCAGGCCCAGGGGCAGAGCGGGTCGAACCAGAAGTCGACCGGGGTCTTCTCGCGCACCTGGGTGTCGGTCATGTCTCTCCTCGCATCACATAGGGGGTCTCCGAGCGTGTTCCTTCTGGCCAACCGGGCCGGAACGGCACGCATTCCCTCCGTGGGAGGATTCGACCGAAGAAGCGATCACGCACGAAGAGATCCGCACGAAGGAGTGCCCCGTGCCCGGTGAGAATCTGTCCCGCGACGAAGCCCGCGCGCGGGCCGAGCTGCTGTCCGTCGACGGGTACGAGGTGGTCCTCGACCTGCGGTCCGCGGTGGACGAGGCCGAACCGGCCGAGGGCCCCCGGACGTTCCGCTCGGTGACGACCGTGCGCTTCCGCGCCGCGGCCGCGGGCGCCTCCTCGTTCGCCGACCTGATCGCCCCCTCCGTGAACGCGGTCACCCTCAACGGCCGCGCCCTGGACCCGTCCGCCGTCTTCGACGGGGCGCGGATCGCCCTGGACGGCCTGGCCGCCGAGAACGTCCTGGTCGTCGACGCGAACTGCGCGTACAGCCGCACCGGCGAGGGCATGCACCGCTTCGTCGACCCGGAGGACGGCGAGGTCTACCTCTACACCCAGTACGAGCCGGCGGACGCCCGGCGGGTGTACGCGAACTTCGAGCAGCCCGACCTGAAGGCGCCCTACCGGTTCCAGGTGACCGCGCCCGAGGGCTGGACGGTGTGGAGCAACGGCGCGGAGGAGTCCCGCGAGGGCGGGGTGTGGCGCTTCGCCGAGACCGCGCCGATCTCCACGTACATCACCTGCGTGGTGGCGGGCCCCTACCACTACGTCACGGACACCTACACCCGCGGCGACCTGACGATCCCGCTGGGCGCGATGTGCCGCAAGGGGCTGGCGAGGCACTTCGACGCGGACGACGTCTTCCTCGTCACCAAGCAGGGCTTCGACCTCTTCCACGAGATCTTCGACTACCCCTACCCCTTCGGGAAGTACGACCAGGCCTTCGTGCCCGAGTACAACCTGGGCGCCATGGAGAACCCGGGCATGGTGACCTTCCGCGAGGAGTACATCTTCCGCGGCAAGGTGACGCAGGCCTCCTACGAGCGGCGCGCCAACGTCATCCTGCACGAGATGGCTCACATGTGGTTCGGCGACCTGGTCACCATGAAGTGGTGGGACGACCTGTGGCTGAAGGAGTCCTTCGCGGACTTCATGGGCTCCTTCGGGCTGGTCGAGGCCACCCGCTTCGACCAGGCCTGGGTCACCTTCGCCAACAACCGCAAGGCGTGGGCCTACCGGGCCGACCAGCTGCCGTCCACCCACCCGATCACGGCCGACATCCGTGACCTGGAGGACGCCAAGCTGAACTTCGACGGGATCACCTACGCCAAGGGCGCGGCCGTCCTCAAGCAGCTCGTCGCGTACGTGGGCCGCGAGGCGTTCCTGGACGGCGCGCGGCGCTACTTCAAGGCGCACGCGTACGGCAACACCACCCTGGACGACCTGCTGTCGGTGCTCGGCGAGGTCTCCGGGCGGGACATGGCCGAATGGTCGCGGGCCTGGCTCCAGACGGCCGGCGTCAACGCGCTGACCCCGCAGGTCACCACGGACGCGGCCGGCCGGCTGACCGAGCTGGCCGTGGTCCAGGAGGGCGACGAGCTCCGCCCGCACCGGGTCGCGGTGGGCCTGTACCGGCTGGAGGCCGACGGTTCGCTGGTGCGCTACGCGCGCGCCGAGGCCGACGTGGCGGGCGTGCGCACGGTGGTCGGGGAACTGGCCGGGCTGGAGCGGCCCGACCTGGTCCTGGTCAACGACGAGGACCTCACGTACTGCAAGATCCGCTTCGACGAGGCCTCCCTGGCCACGCTCCGCGGCCACCTGGGCGACCTCACCGACCCGCTGGCCCGCGCGCTGTGCTGGTCGGCGCTGTGGAACCTGACGCGGGACGCGCTGATGCCGGCCCGGGACTTCCTGTCGCTGGTGCTGGCCCACGCGGGCCGCGAGAGCGACGTCGGCGTGCTCCAGCAGCTGCACGCGCAGGCCCTGGGCGCGGTCACCCACTACGCGGCGCCCGACTGGCGCGAGCAGGGCGGCCGGGAGCTCGCGGCGGGCGCGCTGCACGAGCTGCGGCTGGCCGAGCCGGGCTCGGAGCACCAGCTGACCTGGGCCCGCTTCTTCGCGGCGAGCGCGGCCAGCGAGGGTGACTTCCAGCTGCTGCTGGGGCTGCTGGAGGGTTCGGCGCGGATCGACGGGCTGGAGGTGGACCAGGAGCTGCGCTGGGACTTCCTGCTGCCGCTGGCCGCGCACGGCGTGGTGGACGAGGCCGTGCTCGCGGCCGAGCTGGTCCGCGACGACACCGCCTCGGGCAAGCGGCACCAGGTGCGCTGCCTGGCGGCGCGGCCGTCGGCGGCGGTCAAGGACCAGGCGTGGGCGGTGGTGGTCGAGTCGGACGCGCTGTCGAACGCGCTGGTCGAGGCGACCATCAGCGGGATGCAGCAGTCCTCGCAGCGGGAGCTGCTCGCGCCCTACGCGGGGCGGTACTTCGAGGTGATCGAGCGGGTCTGGGCGGAGCGGTCGATCCAGATCGGCATCGACGTGGTGAAGGGGCTGTACCCGATGCTCCAGGACTCGCAGGCCACGCTGGACGCGACGGACGCGTGGCTGACGGCCCGTCCGGACGCGGCCCCGGCGCTGCGGCGACTGGTGCTGGAGTCCCGCGACGACCTGGCCCGGGCCCTGCGCGCCCAGTCCCGCGACGCCGCGTAACCCGCCGGGCCTTCCCGGGGGCACCGCCCCCGGGAAGGCCGGGCCCGGCAGCGCCATCGGCAGTCGAACGCCCGTACTTTAGCCCCGTCTTGTCCGGATTTGTCGACGAACGTGTAACAGGCGTTAGCAAGGCCATGGCCTGAGGGAATCACCGCGTCATGAACCAGAACGCACCCCTCCCCCTCGCCCACCTCACCGCCAGCCGCCCCCGCGTGCTGACCCTCGCCCAGCTGCGCGAGCACGGCGTCAGTGCCGCCGAGGCCGCCGGGCGGCCGTGGCAGCAGGTGCTGCCCGGGGTGTTCCTGCTGCACGCCGGGCCCGCGACCAGCGAGGAGCGCCTGCACGCCGCCCTCCTGTACGCCGGCAAGCGCGGCAACGGCGAGGCCATGATCACCGGGCTGGCCGCGCTCGCGCTCTACCGGTTCTCCTCCACCCCCGCCCTGCTCTCCCTCGCGCACATCGACGTCCTGGTCCCGAACACCCGCCGGCTGCGCTCCACCGGCGACGTGCGCATCGTGCGCACCCACACCCCGCCCCGCCCGCTGGAGCTGACCGGGGTGCCCGTGGCCCCGGTGGCGCGGGCCGTCGCCGACGCCGTCGCCCAGCTGGACGACGCCACCGCGGTGCGCCGCATCCTCAGCGAGGCCGTCCGCGCCGGACACTGCGAACCGGCCGCCGTCGTACGGGAGCTGACGGTGGCCCGGCTGCTGAACCGGCCGCACGTGATCGACGCCGTGGAGGCCCTGCTGGCCGAGGGCCGGGCCATCGCCGAGGACCGGCTGTACCAGCTCGTACGGGGCTACGAGCTCCCCGAGCCGGTCTGGAACGTGGACCTGCGGCTGCCCGGCGGCCCGCACCTGGGCGGGGTGGACGCGTACTGGCCCGATCAGGCGGTGGCCGTCGAGATCGACACCCGGGCCCCGCGCCAGGGGGAGGACGAGGACTTCGCCGAGGCCGTCCGCAAGCGGGAGACCCTGGAGCGGCTCGGCGTGACCGTCCTCTACCTGACCCCGCGCAAGCTGCGCGACTGGCCCGAGCAGCAGGCCGCGGTCGTCCGGACCGCCCTGACGGCGTCCTGCGACCGCGAGCCCGCCGCCTACCTGGTCGTACTCCCCCGGTGAGGGGAACCCGGAAGGGCCGGACCGGCCGGACCGGCCGGGCTCGCCGGGAGGGCCGGGTTCGCCGGGGAGTACTCCGGGGCGCTCCAGCGCAGCCGCCCCGGATGCAGGCTCTGCACCACCGCCTCCACCCTGAACCGGACCCCGCGCCCCCCGTCGGCGCCGAACTCGGTCCGGGCCCGCCCGCTCAGCTGGAGCAGCCCGCCGCCCTCCCAGTCGGGGAAGAGGAGCCCGGCCCGCTCGTCGAGGGCGAGGTTGCCCAGGGTCAGGAACATGGCGTTGCCCGGATAGTCCGGCCAGCGCAGCTCGGTGGGCGAGAGCACCTCCACGAAGCCGGGCATCCCGCCCCGGTGGCTCGCGTCGGTCCCGCCCGCCTCCGCGGTGGTGGCGATGAAGAAGGTGTCGGCGGCGCGGACGGCCCGCCCCTGGTCCGGGGTGAGCGCCGCGGAGCGCCGTACGGTTCCGGGGCCCTCGGCCACCAGCTCCAGCGGCTGCCGCTTCTGGAGGTACTTCGGGCAGTTGGAGAAAACCTCCTCGGCCGCCACCGCGAAACCGCCGGGCGTCACGGCGAGGGTGCCGTTGAGCCGCATCCGGCGCCGGGTGCGCGGGTCGAGGGCGATGGTGCCGACCCGGGTGCCGTCGGCGGCGAGCGCCCCGGCGAGCGGGTCCCCGTCCGGCAGGCCGCCCCGGACCGCGATCCGGTCCGGCCCGGTGGCCCGGACGAAGCCCGGCGGGCCGGTGAGCAGCGAGGCCCACAGCCGTCCCGCGCCGTCGGCGGCGCCGACGACGAGGTGGGGCTGGAGGGCGAGGAAGGCGGCCGCCACGTCCCGGATGCCGGGGCCGATGGAGCGGCCGACGTGCTCGGCGAGCGCGCGGACGCCGACCCGTTCCTGGATGGCCAGGGAGCCCTGGTGGTACCGGTCCATGACGACCCTCACTTCCTGAACTTCTAGAAGAAACCGCAGGTGGGAGCGGACTCCACGGGGGCGGGAGCGCCCTCGGCGCCGGTCGGCACGGAGATCTCCAGGCGGGTGCCGTCCGGGTCGTGGAAGAAGATCCCGCCGGAGGCCGCGCCCTCGCGGTGGGCGACGACGCCCTCGTAGGCGAACGCCACGCCCAGGCCGCGCAGCCGCTCCTCGTACGCCCGGACCTCCTCGATCGCCCCGGCGGAGAAGGCGAGGTGGTGCAGTCCGGCCGCCCGCGGGGCGTACGGGTCCTCGGCCTGCTGCCAGAGGGTGAGGACGAGTTCGCCGTCCCGGCCCAGGAAGGCGAAGCGGCGTCCGTCCTCCTTGCCCTCACCGAGCAGCTCGAAGCCCAGGGCGTCGCGGTAGAAGGCGAGCGAGCGCTCCAGGTCCGTGACGTTGAGGCCCACGTGCCCGGTGCGGAGGGTGCCGATGGCGGTGGTGGTCATGAGGGTTCCCTTCCCCGAGGATGTCCGGCGCGCCGGAGTTCTAACCTTCTAAGTTGAGATTAAGGGTTAGAGGTCCGAGCGTCAACCGGTCACGTACCCTTGAGGGGTTAGCGGCGCGAGGAGGCGGACATGACGGCAGTACCGACGACGGACCCCCGTCCGCTCACCGGGGAGCCGCTCGCCCTCGACCTGGTGAACACGCGCTGGAGGCCGGAGGGCGTACCGACCGACCTCTTCGCCGGGGCCTTCGGCCTGAGCCGACTGGAGGGGCTGGCCCTCTGGCTGCGGAGCACGGGACTGGACGACCGCTTCCGCGCCGACAAGTCGACCCTGGTCCACCTGCTGACCGCGCGCGAGGCCCTCGCCCGCGCCGTCGCGGACCCGGCCGACACCGGCGCCCGCGAGCTGATCGACGCCGTACTGGAGCACGGCCGGATCCGGGTCACCCTCACCGCCGAAGGCCCGGGCGAACGGGCCGAGTTCGACGACCCGGCCTGGGGACCGGCCTGGCTGGCGGCCCGCGGCTACCTGGAACTGCTGGGCTCGGCGCCCGACCGGATCCGCAAGTGCGCCTCGGAGACGTGCATCCTGCACTTCCACGACACCTCGCGCAACGGCACCCGGCGCTGGTGCTCGATGGCCGCCTGCGGCAACCGCGCCAAGGCCTCGCGGCATTACGCGCGCACGCGCGAGCGCTGAACGGACGGAATCTGTCACACCCGGGGCGAGAACAGACCCCGACACACGCCCGTTACAAGGCCTGTAAGTCGATAAATCCACTCCCTGACCGGTGCGAGTCGCCCCGGCTTGCCCAGACATGTTCCCGATGGCGGAAACTCCACCCTGGCGGGTGTCCGCCATGTCAGGTCTCGGTCAATGACAACCCTCCCCAAACAGCTGTCACTTGCGCAAAGCTGACCGGTCATCCGGCACCGAAATCCGGACCGTATCGATCTCTAGCCAGGGATGCTGATGACCCTCGAATCCCCCAGCACCACCGGGGCCATACCCGGCGCCCGGCGCGCGGCCCGCGTCGCGGCGGCCGCGGGCCTGGTGGCCGCGCTCTGCGCCACCGGCGCCGTACCCGTCTTCGCGGCGACCGGCGACACCAACCCGTCGGCGCCGGCGCCGGCCAAGTCGGCCGACCAGAAGCTCGGTTCGGCGGACGCCGAACTGCTCCAGGAGGCCAAGGCCAAGGGTGACGCGACCGTCACCGTCATGGTCGCGACCGCGCCGGGCCAGACCAAGCAGGTCTCCGACCAGCTGCACGCCGTCCAGGGTGCTTCGGTGGGCCAGACGTACGACAAGCTCGGCTACGTCCGCGCCACCCTCCCGACCGACAAGGCGGAGGCGGCGCTGAAGGCGGCCGCCAAGCTGGAGTCGGTGCACGGCATGGACCTCAAGCAGGAGATCCAGCTGCCGGACCCGCGCCCGGACTCGGGCAAGGACGGTTCGGGCAAGAAGACCGCCGCCGAGACCTACCCCGGTCCGGACAAGAACACCCCGGCGAAGAACCCGTACAACCCGTCCTTCGAGACCGGCGCGGTGGACTTCGTCCAGAAGAACCCGCAGGCCGACGGCCGCGGCGTCACCATCGGCATCCTGGACTCGGGCGTCGACATCGCCCACCCGGCGCTGCAGAAGACCACCACCGGCGAGCGCAAGATCGTCGACTGGGTCACCGCGACCGACCCGATCCTGGACAACGACGCCACCTGGCGCCCCCAGGTCACCCCGGTCACCGCCACCGGCGGCACCTTCACCGCGGGCGGCCAGAGCTGGAAGGCGCCCGAGGGCACCTACCAGTGGAGCCGCTTCAGCGAGTCGATCACCGCCACCGGTGACATGAAGGGCGACGTCAACCGGGACGGCGACACCACCGACAAGTTCGGCATGCTGTACGACCCGGTCGCCGGCACCGTCCGCGTGGACACCGACCAGGACGGCGACTTCACCAACAACGAGCCGATGAAGCCGTACAAGGACGGCTACCAGGTCGGCTACTTCGGCACGGACAACCCGGCGACCGACGTCGCCGAGCGGATCCCCTTCGTGATCCAGATCCGCAAGGACGTCCCGATGGACCCGTTCGGCGGGGACTGGGTCGGCAAGAAGGCCGACTTCGTCAACATCGGCATCATCGAGTCCGAGCACGGCACGCACGTCGCCGGCATCACCGCCGCCAACAGCCTCTTCGGCGGCAAGATGAACGGCGAGGCGCCCGGCGCGAAGATCGTCTCCTCGCGCGCCTGCTCCTGGTCCGGCGGCTGCACCAACATCGCGCTGACCGAGGGCATGATCGACCTCGTCGTCAACCGCGGCGTCGACATCGTCAACATGTCGATCGGTGGTCTCCCGGCGCTGAACGACGGCAACAACGCCCGTTCCGAGCTGTACAAGAACCTCATCGACACCTACGGCGTCCAGCTCGTCATCTCGGCGGGCAACGAGGGCCCCGGCGTCAACACCATCGGCGACCCCGGTCTGGCCGACAAGGTCATCTCGGTGGGTGCCGCGGTCTCCAAGGAGACCTGGGCCGCCAACTACGGCTCCGGCGTGACCAAGAAGTACAACATGTTCCCCTTCTCCTCGCGCGGTCCGCGTGAGGACGGCGGGTTCACGCCGACCATCACCGCCCCCGGCGCGGCCATCAACACCACCCAGACCTGGCTGCCCGGCGGCCCGGTCAAGGAGGCGGGCTACAACCTGCCGGCCGGCTACTCGATGCTCCAGGGCACCTCGATGTCCTCGCCGCAGGCGGCGGGCGCCAGCGCCCTGCTGATCTCGGCCGCCAAGCAGGCGAAGATCGCCCTGCCCCCGGCCAACCTGCGCGTGGCGCTGACCAGCACCGCGAAGAAGATCGACGACGTCCCGGCGCACGCCCAGGGCTCGGGTCTCATCGACATCAACAAGGCCTGGGAGTCGATCCAGCGCGGCGCCAAGGCCAACGAGTTCACGGTCAAGGCCCCGGTCGACACCGCGCTCGACCAGTTCCTGAAGACCCCGGGCTTCGGCACCGGCCTCTACGACCGCGAGGGCGGCCTGAAGGTCGGCCAGAAGAAGGTCTACGACGTCGTCGTCACCCGCACCACCGGCCCGAAGTACGGCACCCGCCACAACCTGAGCTGGCGCAACAACGACGGCACCTTCAAGGTCGTCGGCGGTGGCGGCTACGACTACGTCACCCTGCCGCTGAACAAGCCCGTCACCATCAAGGTCGAGGCCAACGTCAAGTCGGCCGGCGTCCACAGCGGCATCCTGCAGCTCGACGACCCGACCACCGAGGGCATCGACAAGCAGATCCTGGCCACGGTCGTCGCCTCCACCCCGCTGGCGCAGCCGTCGTTCTCGCTGTCGGACACCTCCTCGGTGCAGCGCAACAGCCACAAGTCGTACTTCGTGACGGTCCCGCAGGGCGCCAAGACCCTCGAGGTCGCGCTCGGCGGTCTCGCCGCGGGCAGCCAGACGCGCTTCATCTCGATCCACCCGTACGGCACGGGCGTCGAGGACAGCGCCACCACCCAGTGCTACCCGAACTACGACAACCCGGCCAACAAGTGCCGCCCCGACCTGCGCTCCTACGACAACCCGCAGCCGGGCGTCTGGGAGATCGAGGTCGAGTCGCGCCGTACGTCGCCGCTGCTGGACAACCCGTTCAAGCTGGACGTCTCCGTCCTCGGCGCGGGCTTCGACCCGGCGGTCAAGGTCCTGCCCGAGGTCAAGCAGGGCACCCCGGCCCCGGTCCAGTGGACCGTGAAGAACACCGGCGCGGCCATCACCGGCGGCAAGCTCCAGGGCGGCCCGCTCGGCTCCGCGAAGGTCGACAAGCCGACCATCGCCGCCGGCGAGACCAAGACCACCGAGGTCACCGTCGGTGAGGGCGTCTCCCGTCTGGACGTGGGCATCAACCACACCTCCGACGCCGCCGCCGACCTCGACCTCGAGGTCTACAAGGACGGCGTGAAGGTCGCCTCCTCGGCCGACGGCGACTCGGACGAGTCCGTGAGCATCGACAAGCCCGCCGCCGGCACCTACACCATCAAGGTGATCGGCTACGCGGTCCCGTCCGGCTCCACCACGTACGACTACCGCGACGTCTACTTCTCGTCCGCCCTGGGCACCGTCCAGGTCGACGAGGCCGCCGCGGTCAACCTCGCCAACGGCGCCTCCGCGCAGGTCTCGGCGAACGTCCTGGTCTCCGCCGCGGCCCCCGAGGGCCGTCAGTTCTTCGGCCAGGTCCAGCTGCTCAACGGCCGCGGCTCCGCCGCCGGCACCGGCAGCGTGCAGATCGACAAGGTCACCCCGTAAGGGCCTGACCCGGCAACACCGAGGGGGCGGTGCTCGTACGAGC
>NZ_JBHVUQ010000030.1:0-5838 GCF_042884105.1 Streptomyces sp. NPDC058157 | reverse complement strand
TGGTTGCTTAGCGACAAGCCCCCCCGTTACGGGCCTCACCCCCAACCCCCGGGGGGGGGGTGCTGTACCGCCCCCCCCCCCCTCGGGCGTTTCCCCCTCGGTGCCCCCCCTCGGGCCCCGCCGCTACTTGCCGAGCGAGCTCAGCGACTCGGCGTACGTGCCCACCGCGTGCGCGATCACGTCGAGGTTGGTGTCGAAGGCCTTGAGGTCCAGGTTCTTCAGGGTGTCCCCCGCCCCGTGGTAGTTCGGGTCGTACGGGGCCCCGGCCGTGCCGCCGTAGCGCTTGGCCTGCTCGGCGGTCTTGATCCCCTCGGCGCCGGTGAAGGTGCCGCCCGCCGGGATGCCGTTCTCGATGAACGGGCCGTAGTCGGAGCGGCCGTCGAAGTCGCTGCCCTCGTGCGGCTTGCCCTTCTTGTCCAGGAAGCCGTTGATCAGCGACTCGATCTGCGCCGAACCGGCCGGGCCGGCGCCCGCGCCCGTCTTGTCCGAGTCGTCGCCGTCGTAGACGAACTGCACCGGGTTCGGCGAGGCGATCATGTCGAAGTTCAGGTAGAGGGCGATGTCCTTCTTCTGCCGGTCCGACAGCTGCGCCACGTAGTGCTCCGAGCCCAGCAGGCCCAGCTCCTCCGCCGACCACCAGGCGAAGCGGACCTTGTTGGCGGGACCCTTGCCCTTCTTGTTGGCGCCCTCGTCGGCGAGCTTGAGGGCCACCTCCAGGAGGCCGGCCGAGCCGGAGCCGTTGTCGTTGATGCCGGGGCCCTCGGGGACGGAGTCCAGGTGCGAGCCGACCGTGACGACCCGGTCGGCGCGGCCGCCCTTGGTCTCGGCGATCACGTTGCGGGTGGTCTTCTTCACGTGCTCCTGGTCCAGGTCCAGGCGTACCTTCACCTCGCCCTTGGCAGCGGCGGCGGCCAGCGCCTCCCCGTCGGCCAGGGTGATGCCCGCGCTCGGGATGACCCCCTCGGAGGGGGAGGAGAAGGTGCCGCGGACCGGCGTGGTGCCGCTGTGGTTGTAGACGATCACCCCGACCGCACCGGCCGCCGCGGCGGCCCGCTGCTTCTCCACGAAGGTGCAGGCACCCCGCTTGACCAGGGCGATCTTCCCGGCGAAGGCCCCGGCCGGGTAGTCGTCGGCGGTGCAGCCCGGAGTCTCGTCGACGCGGGCCAGGGCGAGCGGGGCGGTCAGCCCGCCGGCCGGGGTGGACTTGGTGAAGGTGAAGGCGGCGGTGGCCAGCTCGCGCGGCTGCTCGCCCAGGACGGTGGTCTTCTCCGTCTTCGTGTGCGCCTCGTAGATGTCGAAGTCCTGGTACGAGACCTCGTAGCCGGCCTTCTTCAGGGTGTCGTGGACGTAGGCGGCGGAGGCGGCGTGGCCCGGAGTGCCCGCGGCCCGGTTGCCGCCGTTGGCGTCGGCGATCTGCTGGAACTTCGCCAGGTGGCGGTAGGCCCCGCGTGCGGTGACCTCCTCGACCAGCTCCTTGGCGAGCTTCCCCTCGCGGGGGTGGGCGGCCGCCGGGGTGGCGGCCAGCAGGACGGGCGCGGCGACGGCGGCGGCCGCGAGGGCGGCGAGGGCCGGTATGGACCGGCGGTGGCGGATGGTCCGCATGGTGGTGTTCCCCCCCGGGGTGACGGTTTCGGCTTCTGGTGCGCCGCGTCCGGATATCGATCACGGCTGAACGGAAGCTAACCGGACCTGACCTGGCAAAACGGACGTTCGGGGGAGGTGAAACACGGCCGTCACGGACTCGTCACCGGGGTTCACGGCCCCGACACTGTCCGCGCCTCGGACAATGGATTGGACAACCCTCGTGGGGTCGAACGCATGATGGCCTCACGCGCCCGCGTCGTACGTACCAGAAGGAGTCACCGTGAGGGTCGGAATCGTCGGAGCCACCGGACAGGTCGGCGCAGTCATGCGCGGCATCCTCGCCGAGCGGAAGTTCCCGGTCGACGAGCTGCGGCTGTTCGCCTCGGCCCGCTCCGCCGGCTCGACCCTGGAGTGGCAGGGCCAGGAGATCACCATCGAGGACGCCTCCACCGCCGACTACTCCGGCCTGGACATCGTGCTCTTCTCCGCGGGCGGCGCCACCTCCAAGGCCCTCGCCGAGAAGGTCGCCTCCCAGGGCGCCGTCGTGATCGACAACTCCTCCGCGTGGCGCAAGGACCCCGAGGTCCCCCTCGTGGTCTCCGAGGTCAACCCGCACGCGATCAAGAACCGCCCCAAGGGCATCATCGCGAACCCGAACTGCACCACCATGGCCGCGATGCCCGTGCTGCGCCCCCTCCACGACGAGGCCGGCCTGACCGCGCTGATCGCCACCACCTACCAGGCCGTCTCCGGCTCCGGCCTGGCCGGCGTGGCCGAGCTCGACGGCCAGGTCAAGGCCGTGGCCTCCGAGGCGACCAAGCTGGTCCACGACGGCGAGGCCGTCGCGTTCCCCGAGCCGGGCGTCTACAAGCGCTCCATCGCCTTCAACGTGCTGCCGCTGGCCGGCTCCATCGTCGACGACGGCTCCTTCGAGACCGACGAGGAGCAGAAGCTCCGCAACGAGTCCCGCAAGATCCTGGAGATCCCGGAGCTCAAGGTCTCCGGCACCTGCGTGCGCGTCCCCGTCTTCTCGGGCCACTCCCTCCAGGTCAACGCCCGCTTCGAGCGCCCGATCAGCGTCGAGCGCGCCTACGAGCTGCTGAAGGACGCCCCCGGCGTCGAGCTGTCCGAGATCCCGACCCCCCTGCAGGCCGCCGGCAAGGACGCCTCGTACGTGGGCCGCATCCGGGTGGACGAGACGGTCGACAACGGCCTCGCGCTGTTCCTCTCCAACGACAACCTCCGCAAGGGCGCGGCGCTGAACGCGGTGCAGATCGCGGAGCTCGTGGCCGAGGAGCTGCGCGGCTGACGCCCGCGGCGCGGAAGGGGGCGGTGCCGGGGACGGCGCCGCCCCCTTTGCATTCGAAAGAGGGGCGTCCTGTTCGCCTCTGGATTACTCCTGCCCGGTGGCGGGCCCTGCATGGAAGGATGGCGGGGCAACGTCACCATCAAAGGAGATGAACGCGTGCCTGGCACGAATCTCACCCGTGAAGAGGCTCAGCAGCGGGCGAAGCTGCTCACCGTCGACTCGTACGAGATCGATCTCGATCTCAGCGGCGCACAGGAGGGCGGCACCTTCCGGTCCGCGACCACCGTGCGCTTCCAGTCGGCCGAGGCGGGGGCCGGGACCTTCATCGACCTGGTCGCGCCGGCCGTGCACGAGGTCGTCCTGAACGGCAAGGCCCTGGACGTGGCCGCCGTCTTCCGCGACTCGCGCATCGCCCTGGACCACCTCGCCGCCGGCGCCAACGAGCTCCTCGTCGTCGCGGACTGCGCCTACACCAACACCGGCGAGGGCCTGCACCGCTTCGTCGACCCGGTCGACCAGCAGGCTTACCTGTACACCCAGTTCGAGGTCCCGGACGCGCGGCGGGTCTTCGCCAGCTTCGAGCAGCCCGACCTGAAGGCGACGTTCCGGTTCACCGTGACGGCTCCCGAGGGCTGGACGGTCATCTCGAACTCCCCGACGCCAGAGCCGAAGGACCGGGTGTGGGCCTTCGAGCCGACCCCGCGCATCTCCTCGTACATCACCGCCCTGATCGTGGGCCCGTACCACGCGGTGCACAGCACGTACGAGGGCAAGGACGGGCAGGTCGTCCCGCTCGGCATCTACTGCCGCCCGTCGCTGGCCGAGTTCCTCGACGCCGACGCGATCTTCGACGTCACCCGGCAGGGCTTCGACTGGTTCCAGGAGAAGTTCGCGTACGACTACCCGTTCGCGAAGTACGACCAGCTGTTCGTGCCCGAGTTCAACGCGGGCGCCATGGAGAACGCCGGTGCGGTCACCATCCGCGACCAGTACGTCTTCCGCTCGAAGGTGACGGACGCCTCGTACGAGGTCCGCGCGGAGACCATCCTGCACGAGCTCGCCCACATGTGGTTCGGCGACCTCGTCACCATGGAGTGGTGGAACGACCTGTGGCTGAACGAGTCGTTCGCCACCTACACCTCGATCGCCTGCCAGGCCTACGCCGAGGGCTCGAAGTGGCCGCACGCCTGGACCACGTTCGCGAACTCGATGAAGACCTGGGCGTACCGGCAGGACCAGCTGCCGTCCACGCACCCGATCATGGCCGACATCCGTGACCTGGACGACGTCCTGGTCAACTTCGACGGCATCACGTACGCCAAGGGCGCCTCGGTGCTCAAGCAGCTCGTCGCGTACGTCGGCATGGACGCCTTCTTCAAGGGCGTGCAGGCGTACTTCAAGGCGCACGCGTTCGGCAACACGCGCCTGTCGGACCTGCTGGGCGCCCTGGAGGAGACCTCGGGCCGCGACCTGACCGCCTGGTCGAAGGCGTGGCTGGAGACGGCCGGCATCAACGTGCTGCGGCCGGAGGTCGAGACGGACGCGGAGGGGCTCATCTCCTCGTTCGCCGTCCGCCAGGAGGCCCCGGCCCTGCCGGCGGGCGCCCAGGGCGAGCCGGTGCTGCGCCCGCACCGCATCGCGATCGGCCTGTACGACCTGGTCGGCGGCAAGCTGGTCCGCACCGACCGGATCGAACTGGACATCGACGGCGAGCTGACGGCGGTGCCGGAGCTGGCCGGCCGGGCCCGTCCGGCGGTCGTGCTGCTCAACGACGACGACCTGTCGTACGCCAAGGTCCGCCTGGACGAGGTCTCGCTGGCCAACGTCACCGCGCACCTGGGCGACTTCACCGAGTCGCTGCCGCGGGCGCTGTGCTGGGCGTCGGCGTGGGACATGACGCGTGACGGCGAGCTGGCGACGCGCGACTACCTGGCGCTGGTGCTGTCGGGCATCGCCAAGGAGTCGGACATCGGTGTGGTGCAGTCGCTGCACCGCCAGGTGAAGCTGGCCATCGACGTGTACGCCGACCCGGCGTGGCGCGAGCAGGGCCTGGCCGCCTGGACGGCGGCCACCCTGGAGCACCTGCGCGCGGCCGAGCCGGGCAGCGACCACCAGCTGGCGTGGGCGCGCGCCTTCGCCGCGACGGCGCGGACCGGGGAGCAGCTGGACCTGCTGGGCGCGCTGCTGTCCGGTGCGCAGACGGTCGAGGGCCTGGTCGTGGACACCGAGCTGCGGTGGGCGTTCCTGGAGCGGCTGGCCGCGACGGGGCGTGCGGACGAGGCGGAGATCGCGGCGGAGCTGGAGCGCGACGCCACGGCGGCGGGCGAGCGCCACGCGGCGACCGCGCGCGCCGCGCGTCCGACGGCGGCGGCCAAGGCGGAGGCCTGGGCCGCGGTGGTGGAGTCGGGCGACCTGCCGAACGCGGTGCAGGAGGCCGTGATCGGCGGCTTCGTCCAGAGCGACCAGCGGGAGCTGCTCGCGCCGTACGCGGCGAAGTACTTCGCGGTGGTCAAGGACATCTGGGAGAGCCGCAGCCACGAGATCGCGCAGCAGATCGCGGTCGGGCTGTACCCGTCCCTCCAGGTCTCCGCGGAGACCCTGGCGGCCACGGACGCCTGGCTGGCCTCGGCCGAGCCGAACGCCGCCCTGCGGCGCCTGGTGTCGGAGTCCCGCTCGGGCATCGAACGCGCCCTGAAGGCCCAGGCGGCGGACGCTGCTGCGGCCACCGCTTAACGCACCGCCCGGGGGAGTCCTCTTCGCTGCGGCGGAGGGGGCGCCCCCTTGGCGTACGCCCGCGTCTCTTCGGCGTACGCCCGCGTGCGGGCACGTACCCGGTGGCCTAGCGTGCGAGACGTACGCCGTACGCAACCGGAGGGTCGATGCCCGGCTTCGCCGCTGTCCCGGTCGCGCTGGCCCTGTGCGCGGGGCTGCTGACGGGTCCGGCC
>NZ_JBHVUQ010000029.1:0-56690 GCF_042884105.1 Streptomyces sp. NPDC058157 | reverse complement strand
TTATTCTGTCCCGGGTTCCTCCCTCTCGGCGTTATCCCCCCCCCCCCCCCCGCGCCGCCCCCCCCCCCCCCTTCGTTGCCCCGGCGCCCAAACCCCACCCCCGCCACCTGCGGCGCGACCCCCACCGGGCCCCCGGACGGCCCCGGGCCCGGAGGGGGGCGCCGGTCCCGACCCGGGGGTCCGGACGGGGGCGCCGGACGACAGAATGGGGTGATGAGCGTGACCATCGACATCGCCGGGCTCCCCGTGGAGCGGATCGCCTTCGCGCCCTCCCCGCTCGCCGAGCTCTGCATGACCCTGCACGCGCTCTCGCAGCCCGCCCACCACCCGGCGCTGCATTCCTGGACGAGGACCACCACGGCCTCGCTCGACCCCTGCTTGGCCGAGCGGCTCCTCGAGGCCGATTTCATGTGGCGCAGTTCCTTCTCCGACATCTTCATGGCCTTCGCCGGCATTCCCGGCGGCAGCGGTCGCCCCGGGGCGACCCTGGCCGAGGAGCTGGACGTCCTCGACCGGATGGACGACGAGCGGTTCGTGCTGGCCGCGCTGGAGCACTGCTGGCTGGCGCTCTACAACGAGGGCGGCGCCCCGTCCCCGCTGACCGATCCCGCCGCCCGGGCCAAGGCGCTGGAGACGGCGGCCGCGCGCGGTCCGGGGCGGCTGGAGTTCACGCGGCGGCTGCTGGACGACACCGGGGGCGTGCGGGTCTGGCTGCGGCGGCTGCTGGAGGACTGCGACCAGGCCTTCTTCGCGGAGACCTGGCGGCGGATCGAGCCGCGCCAGACGGCCGACGCCCGGCACAAGACGGAGGTGCTGCGCCACCGGGGGCTGCCGGCGGTGCTGAAGGAGGTGTCCTCGGCGCTGGGCGTGGACGAGGCGCACACCGTGATCACCGCCGACAAGATGGTCAACGGCCAGGCCACCGCCACCGATCCGCAGGTCGGGCCGGGCCTGCTGTTCGTCCCGACGAACTTCGGCTGGCCGCACCTGCTCGTGCTGCACGCGCCGGGCTGGATGCCGGTGGTCCACTACCCGCTGGAGTCGCCGGAGCTGGCCTCGGAGCCGCCGTCGGTGGAGCAGGTGCAGCGCCGGATGGAGGCGCTGGCGCACCCCATGCGGATGCGGCTGTGCCGCAGCCTGGCGCGGGCCCCGTACACGACCAGTGAGCTGGCCCGGGTGTACGGGATATCGGCGCCGGAGGTCTCCCGGCACCTGGCCGTGCTGAAGCGGGCAGGGCTGATGCAGACCAGGCGTCAGGGGCGCTACGTGCAGCACCAGTTGGACCTGTCGGTGGTCGCGCGCATAGGCCCCGACCTCATCGAGGGGATCCTCCGCTGAACACCCGGTCCGGCGCCGGGCGATCCGGGGTGCGGACAGTGGCCGGATTTCGCCGTTCCCCGTCGGCGCGGACCGACCGATATCCGGATTTCACAAACCGGAAGCAGTGAAAAGTCTGGCGACGGCGGCCGATTGCTGCCTAACGTGCCCCCACCGCTCACCCCGCAGGTCGCTCCACCCGCAGTCGCCTCCGTGCCGTGAAAGGACTTTCATGCCTTCTCGCCGTATAGCCGCAGCCACCGCCGCCCTGGCGGCCGCGGCCCTCGTCTCCCCGCTGCTCCTCGCCGGCCCGGCCGGCGCGTCGAGCCCGCAGAGCGACGCCGCCCGGGGTGACGCCCTGGCCAGGAAGCTGGTCAAGGAGGCGACCGGCAAGGGTGCGAACAATCACCTGAAGGTCTTCCAGTCGATCGCCGACTACAACAACGGCACCCGCGTCGCCGGGTCGAAGGGGCACGAGCAGTCCGCCAAGTACGTCGAGGGCGTGCTGAAGGCCGCCGGGTACGAGGTCTCGCGGCACGAGTTCGACTTCGTGTACGTCGAGACGATCGCGGAGACCCTGAAGGTCGACGGGGCGAACGGACGGGACGTCCCGCTCAAGCTGATGACGTACACCGCGAGCGGCCCGGAGGGCGGGGTCACCGCCCCGGTCGCGGTCGTCCCGGTCGACGCGGACGGCTCCAACGGCTGCGAGGCCTCCGACTTCGCCGCCGGGGCCTTCACCGGCAGGATCGCCCTGGTCAAGCGCGGCGGCTGCACCTTCGCCACCAAGCAGGCCAACGCGGCGGCGGCCGGTGCGGTCGGCGCGGTGATCTACAACAACACCGCGGGCGCCCTGAACGGCACCCTCGGCGACCCGAACGTGGGCAAGGTCCCCACCGGCGGCATCAGCCAGGCCGACGGCGAGAAGCTGGCCGCCGAGGCCTCCGCCGGGCCGGTGGAGGTGACCCTCGACGTCCGCCAGTTCCGCGAGAACCGCAAGACCTGGAACGTCGTCGCCGAGACCAAGGGCGGCGACGCGGACAACACGGTCTTCCTCGGCGCGCACCTGGACTCGGTCGCCGCCGGTCCCGGCATCAACGACAACGGTTCCGGCTCGGCCGGCATCCTCCAGGTCGCGCAGCGCCTCGCGAGCGAGCAGAAGAAGATCAAGAACAAGGTCAAGTTCGCCTGGTGGTCGGCGGAGGAGTTCGGCCTGCTCGGCTCGGAGGCGTACGTGGCCTCGCTGACCCCGGAGCAGAAGAAGCAGATCAAGCTCTACCTGAACTTCGACATGATCGCCTCGCCCAACGCCGCCTACTTCGTCTACGACGGCGACGACTCCGACAAGGTCGGCTCGGGCCCCGGCCCGGAGGGTTCGGCGCAGCTGGAGAAGCAGATCACCGACTTCCTCGACGCGCAGAAGATCCCGCACGAGGGCAGTGACTTCACCGGCCGCTCGGACTACGGCCCGTTCATCGAGGCGGGCATCCCGTCCGGTGGCACGGACACCGGCGCCGAGGGCATCAAGACCGCCGCGCAGGCCGCGAAGTTCGGTGGTCAGGCGGGTGTCGCCTACGACGTGAACTACCACGGCAAGGGCGACGACATCACCAACATCGACCAGAAGGCCCTCGACATCAACGTCGACGTGATCGCGAACGCGGTCGGCCACTACGCCTACGACCTGGCCCCGCTGTCGCAGCCGGTCGTCTCGAAGCCGACCACCGGCTCGGGCAACGGCGGCGGTCTGCGCCCGGGCCACGACCACGAGGCCGCCGAGTAGCAGCGGCGGGGGGCGGTCACCGTCACGGAGGGGCCGGCGTTCGGGGGGATGCCGGCCCCTCCGCCACGCCCGGCGGGAGGGCCGGGAGGGCCTACCCGCCGAGGGCCGGGCCCGGGACGCCGACCGGCTGGAGCAGCCAGCCGAAGTCGCCGAGGCCGCCGCGCGCGGTGAGCTCGGCCGCCTCCCCCGCCGAGGCCAGGGCGCGCACGTAGCCCGCCGGGTCGGTGGAGGCCAGGGCCAGCGGGGGCCGGCCGCCCGAGACGCCGAGGGCCGTGAGCGCCTCGCGCTGGGTGAGGAGGCGGGCGCCCGGGCCGGCGCAGGAGTCGAGGGCGACGTGCGCGGTGACGTCGCGGCCGCCGTCCGGGACGGGGGCCACCTCGCGGCCCTCGCGGAAGCCGGTGAGGGTGCCGTACGGGGGGCGGGCGGCGCGGGTGTGGGCGTAGTCCACGGCCACCGCCAGCCCCCGCTCCAGGGTGGCGACGGCCGCCGCCCAGGCCTCGTCGCGAGCCCGGCCGATCTCCGCCCGGCCCTCCCGCTCCCCGCCCGGCCACCACCGCTCCAGCCAGGCCCGGTCGGCGGACTCCAGCGGGCCGCCCGGGGTCTCCGTGCCGTCGGGGGCGACCAGGACGTACCGGCCGTCCTCGGCGATGTCCAGCGGTACGTTGTCCAGCCACTCGTTCGCGAACAGCAGGCCCGTCGTCCCCGCGGGCGGCGCGTCCACCCAGCGGATCCGCGGGTCCAGCCCCTCGGGGGCGGCGGCGCGCTCGACGGCGTACGGGACCACCCGCGCGGCCGTCGCCTCCGGCAGGGCGGCGAGCACCCCGGCCAGCAGCTCGCCCCGCCCGGCGCCCACGTCCACCAGGTCGAGCCGCTCCGGATGCCCGAGCTCCGCGTCCACCGAGGCCAGCAGCCGGGCCACGGCCCCCGCGTACAGGGGGGAGGCGTGCACGGAGGTCCGGAAGTGCCCGGCGGGCCCGGGACCGCCCGGCCGCACGTAGAAACCGCCCGGCCCGTACAGCGCGGCCTCCATGGCCGCCCGCCACCGGACCGGCTCCCCGGCACCACCCTGAGCGTTCATCCCGCTCAGGTTAAGGGCACCCTCCACCTTGGGGAGTACTCCCCCGTCACAGGGATCGCACCTGTGGTTGACTCCAGCACCTATCCCCTTTCCCTACTCTGGGTTACGTGCAGCGCCTCTACGACTTCATCCGCAGACACCCGACGGGCGTCGACAGCTTCTGGGCTGTCCTCTTCTTCGGGTTCTCGATGCTGAACGTCGCCGACCTCGGCGGGGCGAGCCGGACGCTGCGGCTGGCGACGGTGCCCGTCGTGGTCGCGCTGACCGCCGTCATCGCGCTGCGCCGCAAGTGGACCGGGCAGATGTTCTGGCTGACGGTGGGGGCGGGCCTCTACCAGCTGGTCATCGGCTCGCAGGCGCAGTTCTGCGACATCGCGATGCTGGTGGTCCTCTACACGGTCGCCGCCTCCGGCGACGTCCCGCGCTGGATGTCGCGGACGGCGCTGGTCTCCGGGCTGCTGGCCTCCCCGCTCTACTTCGTGCGGTTCGGCGTCGACAAGAGCGAGAGCCCGGCGCAGGAGGTCCTGTTCGTCCTGTTCATGCTGGTGCCCTTCGCCCTCGCCTGGGTGCTGGGCGACTCGCTGCGCACCCGCCGCGCCTATTACGCCCAGCTCGTGGAGCGCAACCAGCGGCTGGAGAAGGAGCGCGAGGCGCAGGCGAAGGTGGCGGTGGCCGCCGAGCGGGCCCGGATCGCCCGCGAGCTGCACGACGTCGTCGCGCACAACGTGTCGGTGATGGTGGTCCAGGCCGACGGGGCCGCGTACGTCATGGACGTGGCGCCCGAGCAGGCCAAGGAGGCCCTCCAGACCATCTCGGGGACGGGCCGCCAGGCCCTCGCGGAGATGCGCCGGCTGCTGGGCGTGCTGCGCACGGGCGAGCCGCAGGAGTCCGAGGACTACGTGCCGCAGCCGGACGTGGAGCAGATCGAGGTGCTGGTCGAGCAGGTGCGGGCGGCCGGGCTGACGGTGGACTTCGAGGTGGAGGGCACCCCGCGCAAGCTGCCCAGCGGGGTGGAACTGACCGCGTACCGGATCGTGCAGGAGGCGCTGACGAACACGCGCAAGCACGGCGGTCCGGACGCGCGGGCGAGCGTACGGCTGGTCTACTTCGACGACGGGCTGGGCCTGCTGGTCGAGGACGACGGCCGGGGCGCCGCACACGAGTTGTACGAGGACGGCGGCGCGGACGGCGCCGGGCACGGACTGATCGGCATGCGCGAACGCATCGGTATGGTCGGAGGCACCCTGGACGCGGGCCCCCGGCCCGGCGGCGGCTTCCGGATCAGTGCGCTGCTCCCGCTCAAGAAAAGGTGATTGATGTCCATCCGAGTGATGCTGGTCGACGATCAGGTGCTGCTGCGCACGGGCTTCCGGATGGTGCTCGCCGCCCAGCCGGACATGGAGGTCGTCGCGGAGGCCGGGGACGGTCTGGAGGCGCTGGAGGTGCTGCGGGCCACGAAGGTGGACGTGGTGCTGATGGACGTGCGCATGCCCCGGCTGGACGGGGTGGAGGCGACGCGGCGGATCTGCGAGCCGGACGAGCACCCGAAGGTGATCATCCTGACCACCTTCGACCTGGACGAGTACGCGTTCTCCGGGCTGAAGGCCGGGGCGAGCGGCTTCATGCTGAAGGACGTCCCGCCGGCGGAGCTGCTGGCCGCGATCCGCTCGGTGCACAGCGGGGACGCGGTGGTGGCCCCGTCCACGACGCGGCGGCTGCTGGACCGGTTCGCGCCGATGCTCCCGACGACCGCGCAGGAGCCGGAGAACAAGGAGATCGAGCGGCTGACCGAGCGCGAGCGGGAGGTCATGCTGCTGGTGGCGCAGGGCCTGTCGAACGGGGAGATCGCGGGGCGGCTGGTGCTGTCGGAGGCGACGGTCAAGACGCACGTGGGCCGCATCCTGACGAAGCTGGGGCTGCGCGACCGGGTGCAGGTGGTGGTGCTGGCCTACGAGACGGGCCTGGTGCGGGCCGGGGGCGGCCCGCAGCTGTAACCCCGCGCGCGGTAACCCCGCGAGCGGTAATCCCGCGCGCTAGCCGCGCTGGACGTACTCGCAGGTGTTCGGGACGAGGTGGTCCAGGGCGGCCTGGTCGGCCAGGACGATGTCGGCGTCGGCGAGGCTCTCGCCGCAGTCGATCCGGTCGTAGCCGCCGTTGCGGCTGATGATCGTGTCGTTGCCGCCGCGTCCCTCGAAGGTGTTGGAGCCGGCCGGGGCGTTCCAGCCGTCGGAGTCGATGAGCCGGTCGGGGCCGCTGCCGCCGATGAGCATGTCGTCGCCCGGTCCGCCGGTCAGGTCGCCGGGGATGGACGTCTCGTTCCTGACCACGTCGTCCCGGTCGCCGAGGGACGCCTGCAGGCGGGTGACGGCCGCCGAGTGTCCGCAGCGGATGATGTGCGGGTTGTCGTTGAACCGGGAGCAGCCGGAGCCCGGGACCATCCGGCTGGTCTTGTCCTCCACTTGGAGCCAGCCGCCGGGGGTGCTGAAGGTGACGGTGTTCGTCGCCCCGGGCTGCGCGGTGAAGACCACCTGGTTGTTGTCGCGGGACACGATCGCCGGGGCGGCGGAGGCCGGGCTCGCGAGGACCGTGGTGAGGGTGAGCGCGGCCAGGGCGGGGGCGGCGAGGCGGGCCGGGCGGGAGAGGAGCATCGGGGCTGTCCTTCGGTTGCGGGGCGCGGACCGGATCGAGGGTCCGTCCCGTCCGGCCCTACCCCGCACAGCCGTGGGATTCGTGTGTTGATCGTGGAGTTACCCCGACCGGCCTACGGCAGCGGGGGGATCGCCGTGCGCAGGTGGGTCAGCAGGGTGGAGAGGGTCTCCCACGCGGCGGGGGCGGTGCCGTCCCCCAGCGGGTAGTGCAGACCGGGCCTGCGCTCCGGGCCCACCTGGACGGGCTTCAGCGCCAGCGGGGGCCGGCGGGCCTGCGTCAGGGTGACCTCGGTGACGCCGCGGGCGCCGAGGGTGAAGGACACGGGGACGGCGGGGGCCGTCAAGCGGGGGGTCAGGGTCAGGTCCCGGCGGCCGGGGCCCAGCGAGACCAGCATGCTGACCAGGCCGTGCCCGGAGACCAGGGCCCCGGCGAGCTCCTCGACGGCGTCGAGCGGTACGTCCTCGTCCGGCCCGTACCCGAGGGACAGGGTGGCGTCCTCCTCGACCCCGGTCGCGGTGCGGGTGACGCGGACGGTGGCCAGCGCGGGCCGTTCGGGGCGGCCGACGGCGGTGACGAGGGTGGGCTCGGGCATCCGGGCGCGGGCGAGGTCGGTGAACTGGCGCGGGGACCAGGGCAGGTTGACGGGTTCGGCGGTGCCCCAGCCGGCCGGGCCCGCGCCGGTGAGGGCCTGCCAGGCGGTCTCCAGGGCGCCGCCGAGCAGGGTGTCGGCGTCGGCGGGGTGCTCGGTGCGCAGGTGGACGGTCAGCCGCCGCTCCCCGGCCCCGCCGGCGGGCCGCCGGAAGGCGTCGGCGAGCCGGGCCTGGCCCTGCGCGTCGCGGGCGGGGGCGAAGGTGCCGTCCTGCCAGGCCAGGACGGCTCCGGAGAGGCCGTCGTAGTAGCCGCAGTCGGGGTCCTGGACCACCCACCGGTTCGGCACGCCGGTCAGCACGGTGCGCAGCGGCAGGCTGAGCCGGCAGTGGGCGGGGGTGACGATGTGCAGGGCCGCGCCGAAGGCGGCCGTGGTGCGCAGGACGTCCGACAGCCAGGCGGTCAGCGGGACCACGGGCCGGTCGGCGAGGACGACGGCGGTGGACTCGGTGACCACGTCGACGGTGGGCAGGGCCCCGACGGGCGCGGGCGCCGCCGAGGCCTCGGAGCCGACGGGCACGGTGGTGACCCGGCCGGCGCCCTCGGGCCAGACGGCCCCGCCGAGGACCTCGGCGAGCCGTCCGGCGACGGCCCCGGCGAGGTCGGCGGCCTCGGGCACGGCGGTGGAGGCGCGGGTCTCGGTCCACCAGACGGGGGTGGCGGACGGGGTGCCGAGGAGCCGCTGGGCCTCGCCGGGGACCTGGACGAGGACGGGTGCCTCCACCGAGACCAGGGGCCGGCCGCCCGCGCCGAGGAGCTGGACGACGGCCCCGTCGCCGGCGCTCGCCGCGTCCAGGTCGGCGCCGCCCGCCGCGAGGGCCACGAGCAGGGCGGCGGCGTCGGGCATCTTCGGGGTGAGGGCGATGACGTCCTTGGTCACGGTGTCACGGCGCTTCCTGGGTCGGCGGGGCGGCGAGGTCGGCGAGGGCGGTCTGGACGATCTGGTGCGGGCGGCCGCGCCGGACGAACGTGCCCCGGCCGGGCGGCTGGGCGCTGGCGTAGAGCCCCGGGAACAGCTGGCCCTCGGAGCGTTCGCCGTTCATGACGAGGGCGGTGGTGCCCGATTCGCGCAGGGTGGTCAGCAGCGGTTCGTACAGGGCGCGGGAGGAGCCGGCGACGCGGCGGGCGATGACGAAGTGCAGCCCGATGTCCTGGGCGGACGGCAGGTAGGGCACGAACGCCTGGAGCGGCTGCTGTCCGGCGGTGGTGAGGATGTCGTAGTCGTCGACGAGGACCACGATGCGCGGTCCGGTGAAGCCGGGGCCCTCGCCGGGGTCGGCGTCGGGGTCGAGGCCGTCCTCGGGGAGGCGCTTGTCGAGTTCCTTGGCGATCCCGGCCGACAGGGCGCCGGCGATCTTCGCGTTGTGGGCGTAGCCGCCGCGGTAGGGCTCGGGGACGACGCCGCGCAGGCCGCGCCGGGGGTCGTAGACGGCGAAGACCAGTTCGTCCTCGCCGTGGCGGGCGATGAGCTGGCGGGCGACGAGGGCGAGGAGGTTGGTCTTGCCGCACTCGTTGTCGCCGAGGACCAGCAGGTGCTGGTCCTGGCCGAACAGGTCGAGGAGGACGGGCGCGAGGACGTCCTGGTCCACGCCGACGGGGATGCGGTGCGGTTCCTCCCCGGCGGAGGGCAGCCGGTCGGCGGCCAGCCGGGAGGGCAGGACGCGGACGGGGGAGGCGAGTTCGCCGTGCCAGGTGGCGCCGATGGTGCCGGCGGCCTCCTCCAGGGCGGCGGCCAGGTCGGTGGTGCCCTCGCGGGAGTCGATGCGCGGCAGGGCGGTCTGGGCGAACAGCTTGCCGTCGGTGAGGACCCGGCCGGGGGTGTCCGGGGAGATGGTCTCGGACAGCTTGCGGTCGATGGCCGAGTCGGAGGGGTCGCCCAGGCGCAGTTCGACGCGGCCGCCGAAGAGGGACTGGTTGGCGATGCGGACGTCGTTCCAGCGCAGCATGCCGGCGACGACGTGGATGCCGTAGCCGCCGCCGCGCTTGAGCAGGTCGGTGACGGCCTCGTCGAGGGCGTCGAACTCCTCGCGCAGGGCACCGTACCCGTCGACGAGCAGGACGATGTCGGTGGAGCGGAGTTCGGGCAGCCGGCCCTGGGCGCGCAGGGACCGCAGCTGGTCGACGGAGTCGATGGAGTGCTCGCGGAACAGCTGCTCGCGGGCGGCGAGCATGGCCCGTACCTCGGCGACCGTGCGGGCGGCCCGTTCGCGGTCGGCGCGGCCGGCGATGCCGCCGACGTGCGGGAGCCCGGCGAGGGCGGCGAGGCCGCCGCCGGCCAGGTCGAGGCCGTATATGGCGACGTCCTGGGGGGTGTGGGTCAGGGCCAGGGAGAGGGCGAGGGTGCGCAGCAGGGTGGTCTTGCCGGACTGGGGGCCGCCGGTGACGGCGGTGTGCCCGCCGGCGACGGTCAGGTCGAGCTCCCAGGGGCCGCGCCACTGCCGGGCCGGGTCGTCGAGGACGCCGAGCGGTACGCGCAGCGGGGCGCGGCGCGGCTTGTCGAGGGGGCCGGTGCCGCCGGGGCCGAGCCGCAGCCCGTGCTCGGTGACGGACAGGGGTCCGGCGGCGGTGTCGAGGGGGACGGCGTCGGGCAGCGGGGGCAGCCAGATGCGGCGGACGGGCGGGGCGGCGTCGGCGAGCTGGTCGACGATGACGGAGAGCACGCTGGGCCCGGTCTCGCGGGCGGTGGCGGTGGGCTTCTCCTCGGCGGGCTCGGCGGGGCCGGTCTCGTCCTGGAGGGTGTTGAAGGTCGGGTAGGCCAGGGCGAGGGGGCCCTCTTCGGCGGCGCCGGGTCCGGCGGCCGGGCCCCGGTAGCGGCCGGAGACGTAGCCGGCCTTGAAGCGGGTGTAGGTGGAGGTGTCCACCTTGAGGTAGCCGAAGCCGGGCAGCGGCGGCAGCAGGAAGGCGTCGGTGGTGTCGAGGACGGTGCGGGACTCGTCGGCGGAGAAGGTGCGCAGGCCGAGCCGGTAGGAGAGGTAGGTGTCCAGGCCCTTGAGCTTGCCGCCCTCGATGCGCTGGCTGGAGAGCAGCAGGTGCACGCCGATGGAGCGGCCGATGCGGCCGATGGACAGGAACAGGTCGATGAAGTCGGGCTTGGCGGTGAGGAGTTCGCCGAACTCGTCGATGACGACGAACAGGTGCGGCAGCGGCTCCAGTTCGGGCTTCTCGGCGCGCAGGACGGCGTAGTGGCCGATGTCGGCGACGTTGCCGGCGTCCTTGAGGACCTGCTGGCGGCGCTTGACCTCGCCGGCGAGGCTGGTGTGGACGCGTTCGACGAGCCCGGCCTGGTTCTCCAGGTTCGTGATGACGCCGGCGACGTGCGGGAGCTTCTCGAAGGGGGCGAAGGTGGCGCCGCCCTTGTAGTCGACGAGGACCATGGCGAGGTCCTCGGGCGCGTGGGTGGTGACCAGGGCGAGGACGAGGGTGCGCAGCAGCTCGCTCTTGCCGGAGCCGGTCGCGCCGACGCACAGGCCGTGGGGGCCCATGCCGAGCTGGGAGGACTCCTTGAGGTCGAGGAGGACGGGGCCGTGGCGGTCGTCGACGCCGATGGGGACGCGCAGGAAGTCCCGCTCGTTGCGGGGGGCCCACATCCGGTCCACGTCGAGGCGGGCGGGGTCGTCGATGCCGAGCAGGCCCATGAAGTCGACCGGGCCGGAGACGGGGGTGCCCTCGGCGACGGACTCGGCGGACAGCCGCAGCGGGGCGAGCATCCGGGCGAGGCCCTCGGCCGTGGCGGGCCCGAGTGCGTCGGTGAGGCCTTCGGCGGCGGGGGCCTGCGGGGTGCGCAGGTCGCGGACGGTGACGTGGCAGCCGTCGGGGCCGCCGGAGCCGGTGACGGTGATCCGTATCGCCACCTCGTCGGGTTCGTGGACCTGTTCGGCGAGGAGGTGGATGACGGTGGTGTTCATGTCGGCCAGGCCCACCGCGCTGTCGGGGCGGGGCAGTTCGACGGCGTTGTCCCCGTACTCGTCGCTGACGACGAGCAGCCGGCCGGCGAGGGCCAGCGCGCGCCGGTCGGACAGGCCGCGGCGCACCTCGGCCGCGTACGAGGCGCGGCGGCGCAGGTCGGGGGCGAGAACCCCGGCGGCGAGCTGGGGCAGGCTGGGGGCGATCCGGCGGGCGGCGACCGGCCCGTCCTGTTCCTGCTGGTCGAGGACGTGGGGCAGCCACTTGGCCCACTCCCAGTCGTCGAGCCGCTCGCCGGGCACGCCGAGGGCGACGGCCACGTCGTCGGGGGCGTGCAGGACGGCGGTGTGGGCGAGGAGGGCGCGGGCGACGCCGAGGACGCCTTCGCGGTCGCCGATGATGCTGACGTTCCCGGCCCGGTCGAGGGGGACGGTCAGCGGGAAGTCGCTGGCGCGGGCGAAGCGGGCCATGAGGGCGCCGGCCTCGTTGAGCATGAAACGGTCGGGCGGGGTGAGGACGTTCCCGGCGCCCGGCGCGAGGGCGATCTCCTGGACGGCGACGGCTCCGGTGCCCAGGCGCGGGCGCAGGAAGTCGGCGTCGGCGCGGCGGCGTTCCCACAGCCGGGCGGGGTCCCGTACGAGGTCGTAGAGGGCTTCCGGCGGGGGGTTGAGGCGGCGGGCCTCGTCGCGCAGCGCCTTCTCGCGGGCGCCGAGTTCCTCGCGCTGCTCCTCCAGGTACTCCAGGTAGCGCTCGCGCTGGGCGCGGCGGGTGCGCTGGGCCTTGCCGCGCTGGGACCAGAACAGGGCGATGGCGCCCATCAGCGCGAAGACCAGGACGATCGCGCCGACGGCGGCGAACTGGCTGTTGCGGACGACGGTCATCATCACGACCGAGCCCATGACGCCGGCCATCGGCAGCAGGGCGGTGGCCGGGCTGCCGATCTTCCCCTCGGGGAGGTTCGGCGGGGCTTCGACGACGCGGGGTTCGGCGGGGGCGAGGGGGAGGGTGCCGCGGGCCGGGCGGTGGACGAGCTGCTGGGTCACCGGGCGCCGCCGGCCACCGGGAGGGCCACGGCCCGCTGGAGGACCTCGGCGGCCAGCCGGACGGCGGCCTGCCGGGTGCCCTCGCCGAGCAGTTCGGTGCGGACGGAGCCACCGGAGGCGAGGTGGCGGTCGTAGGGCAGGACGACGACGCCGGCGCCGGTCGCGGCGAGCTTCTCGGTGGCCTTGGCGAGGTCGACGGCCGGGTGCGGGGACTGCACGGTGAGCACGACGACGGTGCGGGGCAGGACGGGCACGGGCAGGGTGGCCAGCCAGTCGAGGACGGCGTGCGTGGAGACGAGGCCCTCGGCGGTGGCGGGGGTGGTGAGCACGCGGGCGTGCGCGGTGTCGAGGGCGGTACGGGCGACCTCGCCGGGGAGGGTCTCGCAGTCCACGACGGTGACGCCGAAGTAGCGGCGCAGGGCGACCATGACGGTCCGGTAGGTGGCGACGTCGACCTGGGCGCCGATGCGGCCCTGGCTGCCGGGCAGCAGCCAGCCGCCGTCGGGCAGCGGGACGAGGTAGCCGGTGATGTCGGTGAGCTGCATGGAGGGGCGGACGATCTGGGCGAGGTCGCCGCAGGTCCAGCGCAGGGACTCGACGCCGAGCCGGACGGGCAGGGTGCCGAGGGCGGCGTCGGCCTCCAGGGTGAGCACCGGGTCGTGGCGGAAGTGGTTGTAGGTGCGGCTGAGGAGGGCGGTGACGGTGGTCTTGCCGGAGCCGCCGCGGATGCTGGTGACGACGATCTGCCGCCCCGTGGTGACGGGCTGCTGCACCTGGGTGGCGAGCCCGGTCTCGGCGGTGACGGCCTTGGCGGCGGAGGACCCGAGGGCCCCGCGCAGGGTGCGCAGGGTGCGGCGCATCAGGGGGTCCCCGTGCCGGGGCCGCCCGACGGGCGCGCCGGCCCCGAGCACGGGCACGGTCTCGGGCGCGGCCCGGCGGGCGGTGTGGGGCTGCGGCTGGTAGGCGGCCTGCGGCTGCGCATACGGGCGCCCGGGCTCCTGCGCGACGCCCCCCTGCCCGCCGTCGGCGGGCCAGGGGCCGCGGGCGGGACCGACGGGCGCGGCGTGCCCGTCTGGCGCCGGGTACGCCTGGGCGGGGGACGCCTGGGCGGGGTCACCCGGCCAGTCGGCCCGGGCGGGGCTCTGGTGCGGGAGCGCGGCGTGCGCCGGGTCCAGGCCGTGCGCCGGGTACGCCCGGGCGGGGTCACCCGGCCACTGGCCCTGGCCGGGCCCGGCGGGCGCGGCCTGCCCGCCGTGCGCCGGGTACGCCCGGGCGGGGGCTCGGTCGGGGGTCCCGGGCGGAGCCGGGGTGGTGGCCGGGCCCGTGCCCGTCAGTTCGCCGAGGACGCCGGCCTGCCAGTCGTCCTGGCGGTTCGTGTCTGACATGTCTGAGTCGCAACCCTTACGCGAAGGTGCCGAGCAGCCGCCCGTACACGCCGAACACCCCGATGAGCAGCGGGAACAGCACGATGACGCCGAAGGACTCGGCGGCGTCCCCGAAGCGCCGCAGCCGGACCCGTACGTGCTCGGGCGGCTGGACGGCCAGCACCCCGAGCGCCGCCAGCGCCAGGGCGAGGAGGACGGCCAGCGGCCCGGCCGCACCGGCCCGCCCGGCCCACACCAGCAGCGCGGCCACGGCGACGGCGGCCCCGGCCAGCAGCAGCGCGACCACCTCCGCGACGAGCGGGAAGGCCCGCGCGCGCAGCCACAGCACGGCGGCGACCGCCGAGGCGAGGGACACCGTCCAGACATCGGGTTCCGTCAGCGCGAGCACCCCGGCCGCACCCGCCGAGACGGCGGTGGCGAGGGTGGCCAGGGCCATGCCCCGGTGGGTGGCGCCGAGGGCGGTGGCGACCTTGTACCGGCTGACGGAGGCCCCGCGGGCCCGCTGGTCGTCGAGGCCGGTGAGCCCGGCCGCGGCCAGCGCGAGCCGCGGCAGCACCCCGAGCAGGACGACGGAGACCACGGCGAGCACGGCTCCGGTACGGGCGCCCGCCTGCCCCTGGGCCAGGGCCACGCCCTCCCAGATGGCGGTCAGCCCGGCCACGGCGGCGGCCCCGACGAACCCGCCCCGCCCGAGCGGCGTGAACCACCCCAGCAGCGCGAGCGCCACGGCCAGCGCGAGCGCGACGGCGGCCAGCCGGCCCATCGCGTGCCAGTGCTGCGCGTCGCCCAGGGTCCACGCCCCGAGCACCCCGACCGCACCGGCGGTCGCGAGCAGCGCGGCGGCGAGCCCGGAACCCTTCATCCGGCCCGCGACGGCCCCGACGGCCCCGCACACGGCGGCGGTCGCCAGCAGCACCCCGGCGACGGTCCCCGGCGCGAACGCGGCCCGGGCGAACCAGGCGGCGACCAGCGCCCACAGCACCAGCCCGGCCCCGGCGGTGACCCGCCGCGCGGACGGCCGCCAGCGCCAGGCCCGTACGTCCAGGTCCTCGGCGGCCTCGTCGGTGACGTCGTGCACCACGGGCGCGGACGGCACGTCCTGCACCCGTACGAGCCGCAGCACGGCCCCGTCGGCGACGCCCGCGTCCTCCAGCGAGACCCCGTGCTCCAGCACGGACCCGTCCGCGGTGACCAGATGACGCAGCATCGGCTGCGTGGCCACCCGGTCGTCCAGCATCCGTATGACGTCGGGCAGCAGCCGCCCGACGGGCTCCCGGGAGGGGAGTACGAGATCCATCCGCCGCCGCTGACCGACCAGGGTCACCCGGCTGAGCGCCGTAGCGCTTCCCGCCCCCATGCTCACCACGCGTTCGAACCTATCACCGAGTTCTGACCTGTCCTGGCGTCCCGACCTTGCCGATCATCCGGTGCTGGATGAAGGACCAGCCGACGCATCCGGCGCACAGCACGGCCGCGATGACCAGCCCCGCGACGGCCTTGCCGATCCGCTCGTCCGCGACCCGCCGGCCCCGCTGCGCACCGAACAGCACGGCGTCGCGCAGCCGGCGCCGCCGCACCGCGACGGACTCCAGCAACTGGCTGTCGTAATCCTCAGCCGCCACCCCGGCCTCCCTTCCCCGTGTCGCCCCCGAACGCTAGTACGCCCCTTGACGACGGCGAAACCAGCACGTCCGGTTGCGCGGTGCGCCCGCCCGTCCGCGCGGGCGGGCCACAGGCAAGCGCTCAGCCGGAGACGGCCGCCACGATCTCCCCGATGAGGCGGGCCGCCTTGAGCTCGTCGAGCTCGGCCAGACCGGCCTCCTTCAGCTCCGTCTCGCCCGCGGGGATCAGGTCCGTCGGTGCCCAGCGCAGGTCGTGGCCGAACAGCTCGTCCCGCTGCCCGTCGCGCGGCGTCCGCCGCCGCATGAGGGGCCCCTGGCCGTCCTCCGCCGTGTAGTACGCGGTCCGCCCGTCCGCGTCGAGCGCGTCGAGGACGGTGTCGCCGAGCTGGGTGACGGGAGGGTTGCCGAGGTAGTCCGCGAGCGCGCCGAGCCGGAAGCTCACGCCCGTCAGGTCGAGGGCGCCGCGATTGTCCCGGAGGAACTCGCCGCCCCGCTCGTAGAAGAGGACCAGCGGCTCGTAGAGGTCGGGGAGGCCCGCGAAGGCGGCCGGGTCCTGCGCCCTGAGCGCCGCCAGGCGGACGGCGCCGGAGCAGGTGTTCCGTACCTCGGCGTCGGGCAGGCGCCGGAGGAATTCCGCGAGTTCGGCTTCCGCCTCCGGGGAGAGCCGGAACGCGGGGTCCACGTGGCCGGTGACGTCGGAGAAGGGCCAGCCCGCCTCGGCCGCCGGATACGCCCGGGCCCACACGGCCGCGCGCCGCAGGTACTCACGGAACAGCACCCGGCGCGACTTGACGTGCCCGAACGCGAAGTCCCAGTCGCTCGCCCACGGTACGGCGCGGAGGCGGTTCAGCACGGCGTCTGCCGTCCGGTCGGTCACTTGAGCTCAATTCCCTTCGCGCGCAGCATGTCCTTCAGAACCGCCACCACGTCGTCGATGTTGGACAGATCGGACGCCAGGTTGACCTCCGGGACGTCGAACCCTGCCCTCTCCCACTGGCTGAACCCGCCCCTGCGCTCGTTCACCGCGAGGTCGTGGGCACCGGCCTCGTCGGGCCTGCCGGGGAATTCGCGATAGTACTCGATCGGGCCGTCGCCGTTCTGGAACGACTCCCACAGCTGCGGGGCGTCGACGGTGTAGGGCAGACCTGCCTCCATCAGCTGGCTCTCGACGTATTCGTGCCCGATGTACCGCTCGAACTTCGTCGCCTCCTCCGGGGTCAGTTCGCGCTTGCCCGCGGCCTCCCAGATCTCCGCGATGTCGCTGCGCGGCGTGAAGTAGCCGTGCCGGGAGAGCGCGGGCCCCTCCGGCACCACGTGCTCGGTGAGGAAGAAGTGGGTGCGGACCCGGTCCAGCACCTTCGTGCTGATACCGGTGTTGTCGGAGATGGCGCCGATGTCCAGGTGTTCCGGGTTGGCTCGGACCTCGTCGTAGAACTTCGCCGCCTTGACGTGCTCGGGGGTGGGTTCCTCGATGTAGCGCGCACCGTCCGGCCGGGGCTCGGAGCCGCCGGGGAGGATCCCGTCGTCGGCGCCGCCGCCCGGACCGTCGTGGCCGCCACCGCCGCCGCCCGGGCCGTCGCCCTGGTGCGGGACGCCCGGACCGTCGCCGTGGCCGCCGCCGCCGTGGTCCCCGCCGTGGCCGCCGCCGTGGTCGCCGCCGGTGGAGGGGGTGTCGCCGTGGCCGCCGCCCGTGGGGGTGGTGTCGGTGCCGCCGTGGCCGCCGGTGGGGTTGTGGCCGCCGGGTTCGGTGTGGCTGTTGTGCGGGGTGTGGTCCGCGGTGCCGCCGGGGGTGTGGTCGGCCGCGCCGCCCGGGGTGTGGGTGGTGCCGCCCGCGATGGGGTGGTCGGCGGTGCCCGTGACGTGGTGGGTGTTGCCGCCGCCGACGGTGACTTCCTGCTTCTTGGGGAGTTCGGCGAGGGGGTGGTCGGGGCCCTTGGGGACTGTGGTGAGGTCCTGTTTGGGGAGGCCTTGGTGGTCGAGGAGTTGGTGGGTGGTCTTGTCGTAGAACTGGGGACGGCCCAGGGCGTCGTCGGGGAGGCGGACGGTGTCTTCGGGGTGGGGGAACTTGACGCCGGGCATGTCGGCCTTGGGCAGGTCCTTCCACACCACGTCGGTGATCTTCGGGAAGGCGCCGTCGGCTTTGCCGAGGTTCGTGAAGAGGTCGCCGATCTTGACCTTGGCGAGGGAGCCGGCCTTGCCGATGTAGGTCATGGGGTCGATGAGGCGGCCGGCTTTCCCGGCGACGCTGATGACCTTGGCGACCGTGCCGGCTTTCGCGGCGGTGCCGGCGCCGCCGGTGAAGACGGTGGTCAGGACGTTGAAGGTGACCGCGCCGGCCGCGCGGGCGGGGTTCTTGCCCCACTCGTCCCACGCGACGAGGGCTTTGCCGGTCTCCTTGACCGCGGTGCGCGAGTCGCGGATCCAGGAGGGGAGGTCCTTGTCGTCGGCCATCCAGAACGCGGTGCCGACGCCGGGGAGGGAGGCGATGGCCAGGCCGGTGGCGAGTTTGGCCAGGCCGGTCCAGGCCTGGCCGGCCTTGTCCCAGCCGTCGACGCCGACCAGGGTGCCAAGTCCGCGGATGGTGCCCCAGATCCCGTCGACGATCAGGCCGTCCCAGACGAAGGACTTGACCCAGTAGCCGATCTCCCAGGCGCGGTGGGTTTCTTCGAGTTGGGAGCCCCAGGGCAGGTCCTGTGCCTTGTTGAGGTCCTCGCCCTTGTAGCCGTACATGTTCGCGCCGTGGGAGCCGTCGTCGGCGGTGAGGGGGGCGGCGCAGTAGAGGGCGCGGATCTTGTTCGCGCAGGTGCGTTCGGCGGCCCAGAACGCGGAGACGGCGGCGTTGACGTCGTGGATCAGATCGTTGTTCTCGTCGATCTTGTCGCCGTCGTCCTTCCAGTGCTTGTCGCCGCTGATCTTGCTGCTGAAGGTGGTGGCCTTGGCCTGGAGTTCCTTCAGGCGGGCGACGATCGGCCTCGCCTCGGTGATGTATTCACCCAGTGCCTTCGACGCGGATTCCAGCTGGTCGGCGAAGAAGTCGCTGTCGGTCTTGACCGGTTTGGTCGTCGCGAACAGCTTCTCCGCCTCGGGAGCGGAGTAGAACGCGGACAGGCCCTGGAACTCGGAGTCCACGTTCGACCCCGCGTCACGGAACGTCCCAGCCGCCGTGTCGATCGCCGTCTTGTTCTTCTCCAGCGCGTCCAGGTCACCCGTGAACAACGGAATCGTGCACGGATTGATCGGTACGTGGTCGGTCATTTCTTGTCCGCCCCCGGCAGGTCGATCTTCGGCTCCTTGAGCGCCTCGTTCTGGGCGTTCTGCGCCTGTTCGATGTTGCCCTGGACGTACGCCGTCGTGGCCTTGATCGCCCCGTTCAGCGAGGCCTCCGTGCGCGCCGAGATGAAGGCCAGCCGCTGCTGGTGGGAGGCCATGAGCTCACCCAGCGCGCCGGCGATCGGCCCCATGCCGCCGCTCTCGCCGGCGCCCCCGCCGGGCGAGACGGTGCCGGCGTGCTTGGCCGCCTCCGGCAGCTCCTTCTGGAGCGACGTGCCCGCCTTCTGGAAGCCTTCCGCTGCGGTGATCGTCTTGTTGACGACCCCCTGCACACCGGACGGCTTGATGTCCCAGTCCATGACCTACCCCCGTGTCCCCGTGAACCTGCGTCCGGTGCTCCGGCCGGCGTCAGCCGATGCCGTCGACCGCCGCCTTGGCCTTCGCGAGCGTCGCCTGCGCGGTCGCGTCGTTCTGCTCCAGCGTGCTGCGCACGAGGCGGATGATGTCGCGCACCTCGTTGGCCGCCTTGTTCCAGCGGACTTCCTTGCCGTGGTACTCGTCCGAGACGCCGTCGGCCGTGAACTCGGCCATCGCCGCCTTCACCGCCGCGTCACGGTCGCCGAGCACCCGCTCCAGCTGGCCGATGATCCCGCCGAGGCCGCCCTGGACCTCCACGGAGGCGGCGACGTCGTACGAGGTGCGGTCCTGGTTCTGTCCCATGTCTCCTCAATCCCCCGGGTTTCAGCGGGCGCCGAAGCGGGCGGCGTCGAAGTTGGCGGAGCCCATGTTCTGGTGGGCGTTGTCGCCCTGCTCGTGGGCACCGCTGGTGAAGGACGTGTCCATGCCGCGCTGGCCGCCGAGGATGCCCTGCAGCGAGCTGTTCAGCTCCGCGGTGATGGCGTCCGAGCGCCGCTTGAACGAGTCGAACGCGGTCCGGCCGACCCCGTTGAACTTGCCCTCCAGCGGGTCGGCGGCCGCGACCAGCAGCTTGATCAGCGTGCCGAGGTCGTCGCTGGAGCCGCTCGTGGCCTTGCCCAGCTCGGACAGCGTGGTGCTGCCCATGTCGAACTTCATTCACCCACCCCTGACGTGTTGAGCCGTCACTTGCGTTCGTGACCTGTCTACCGAAGGGACGTTGCGAACACAAACACGGTTTCAGCTGGCCGGAACCTCTGTCCGAAAATCGACCTGGGCGCTGTTTCAGGCCATCCAGCGGTCGGGCCTCGCCGACGCGCGGGAGGTGCGGGAGCGGTTCGCCTGGGCGTACAGCAGGGCGCCGGCCTCGTCCGCCGCGCGGAGCCGGGCGGTGACGGTGTTGCCCGCGCCGGTGTCCACGTGCACGTCGGCCACCCCGCGGATCCGCTCCCAGGGGCCCCGGGTCAGGCGCACGCTCTGCACTTTCGCGTGCGGGACGATCTCCGTGCGTCGGCACAGCAGCCCGCGCCGGGCCGCGAACAACTCCGGCGAAACGGCCAGCCCGTACCCCCTCCACCACACCGGCACCACCCACCGCGCCCCGCGGCGCGGCGACGGCGCGAAGACCAGGGCCGCCGGGTCGGCGCCCGGCAGCACGCGGGCGATCAGGGCGTGGGCGGCCTCGCGGCCGGCGACCGGGACCAGGATCCCGTTCTTGGAGCCCGCGACGTTCAGCTCCACCCGCACCCAGCCGCGCCGCCGCCACAGCAGCGGCTCCACGATCCGCACGGTCTGCACCCGCCCCGGCGGGACGGTCTCGTGGGCCCGGTCCAGCAGCCCGTGGTCCAGGCGCAGCCCGTCGGGGGACTCGGCGACCCGCCAGTCGTACCCGGTGAGGAAACGGGTGGCGCTGCCCTTCCAGCCCGCGCCCAGCAGCGGCAGCAGGGCGACCAGGGCCGCCCAGGGGTTGGAGCTGAGCGCCCACACGAGCACCGGCCCGCCGACCCCGGCGGCGACGGCGGCCCACACGTCGAGGCTGAGCAGCAGGGAGACCACCAGGTCGCGGACCGGGACCCGCAGCAGCTCGCGCTCGGGGGCCTCGCCGAGGGCGGTGGCCTCGGCGGGGGCGAAACCCGCGGCCCGGGCCAGCAGCTCGGCGCGCAGGGCGACGGCGTCGCGTTCGGCGAGGAAGGCCAGCTCGTCCTTGTCCTCGGTGCCGATGACGTCGATGCGCAGGGCGGCGACCCCGGCCACGCGGGCCAGCAGCGGCCGGGTGACGTCGATGGCCTGGACCCGGTCGAGGCGGATGTGGGCGGTGCGCCGGAAGACCAGGCCGGTGCGGATGCGCAGCTCGGTGTCGGTGACGGCGTAGTGGGTGAACCACCAGCTGAGGAAGCCGTACGTGCCGAAGACGAGGACGAGCCCGGCCAGGACGGCCAGGCGCAGCCACACGGGCAGGGCCAGCGCCCACTCCTGGGCCCGTTCGCCCTGCTGGGCGACGAGGCCGACGGTGGCGCCGATCGGCACCCAGGCCCGGCGCAGCGGGGTCAGGACGTGCAGCCGCCGTTCGGCGCCCGGCGGGGGCGGGGTGGCGGGGGCCGGGGCGGGGGCCGGGACGGGGGCGGTCACAGGCCGGCCGATCGGGCCTCGCCGAGCTCCGTGAGCCGGTCCCGGAGGCGTTCCGCCTCGTCCGGGGCCAGGCCCGGGATCTTGGCGTCGGTGGCCGCCGCGGCCGTGTGCAGCTGGACGGAGGCCAGCCCGAAGCGCCGCTCCAGCGGGCCCGAGGTCACCTCCACCAGCTGCATCCGCCCGTACGGGACGACCGTCTCCTGCCGCCACAGCACCCCCCGGCTGATCAGCAGGTCGTCGGCGCGTTCGGCGTAGCGCCAGGAGCGCCAGTTCCGCCCGAGCAGCACCCAGCCCCAGACCAGCGGCAGCAGCCATATCGCGCCGAAGGCCGCCCATCCCGCCCCGGCGAGCAGCCCCAGCGGGAGGGCGGTCGCGAGCGCGAGCACGACCGTCCACACCACCAGCAGCAGCCGCCGGAGGGACAGCAGCCCACCCGGCAGTCCGGCCCATGCGGGCCGCTCCGTCTCACCCGTCGTCCCCGTTTCCATGGGCCCAGCGTAGGGCTGCGACAATGCGCGCATGACGGAGACCACGGTCGGCATCGGCGGCGCGGCGGAGAGCACCGACATGGTGCTCAACATCGGACCGCAGCACCCTTCCACCCACGGCGTGCTGCGGCTGCGGCTCGTCCTGGACGGCGAGCGCATCGCGAGCGCCGAGCCCGTGGTCGGCTACATGCACCGTGGCGCGGAGAAGCTGTTCGAGGCCCGTGACTACCGGCAGATCGTCATGCTCGCCAACCGCCACGACTGGCTGTCCGCGTTCTCCAACGAGCTCGGCGTGGTCATGGCCGTCGAGCGGATGCTCGGCATGGAGGTCCCGGAGCGGGCGGTGTGGATGCGCACGCTCCTCGCCGAGCTGAACCGGGTCCTGAACCACCTGATGTTCCTCGGCTCCTACCCCCTGGAGCTGGGCGGCATCACCCCGATCTTCCACGCGTTCCGGGAGCGCGAGGAGCTCCAGGCCGTGATGGAGGAGATCTCCGGCGGCCGCATGCACTACATGTTCAACCGGGTCGGCGGCCTCAAGGAGGACCTCCCGGCCGGCTGGCTGGGCCGGGCCCGGGCGGCGATCGCCGACGTCCGCACCCGGATGGACGTCTACGACAAGCTGGTCCACGGCAACGAGATCTTCCGCGGCCGCACCCGCGGCGTCGGCGTCCTGTCGGCGGAGGCGGTGCACGCGTACGGGGTCTCCGGCCCGATCGCCCGCGCCTCCGGCGTGGACTTCGACCTGCGCCGCGACGAGCCGTACCTGGCGTACGGGGAGCTCCAGGACGTCCTGAAGGTGGTCACCCGCACCGAGGGCGACTGCCTGGCCCGCTTCGAGGTGCTCCTGGACCAGACGCACAACGCCCTGGACCTGGCGGTGGCCTGCCTGGACCGGATGGCGGAGCTGCCGCCGGGCCCGGTCAACCAGCGGCTGCCCAAGGTGCTGAAGGCGCCCGAGGGCAGTACGTACGCCTGGACGGAGAACCCGCTCGGCATCAACGGCTACTACCTGGTCTCCAAGGGCGAGAAGACCCCGTACCGGCTGAAGCTGCGCAGCGCCTCCTTCAACAACATCCAGGCCCTGGCGGTGCTGCTGCCGGGGCAGCTGGTCGCGGACATGGTGTCGATCCTCGGCTCGCTGTTCTTCGTGGTCGGCGACATCGACAAGTAGGCCGGCGGCCCGGACCTGACAGTCGGCGGCCGATCGCCGACGGGCCGGCGCGAGGGCGCCCTACCGTCGCCCGCATGACCACAGTCACCCGCGACGACCTCACCGCCTACCTGCGCAGACTCGGCGTCGCCGATCCCGGCTCCCCCTCCGTGGAGGGGCTGTACGCCCTCGCGCGCGCCCACGTCGAGCGCGTGCCGTTCGAGAACCTCGACATCCAGCTCGGCCGGCCGCCGGGCATCGACCCGGCCCTGTCCGTGCGCCGGATCGCCGCCGGGCTCGGCGGCTACTGCTTCCACCTCAACGGGGCCTTCGCGGCGCTGCTGGAAGGGCTCGGGTACGAGGTGACGCGCCACCTCGGCGGCATGCACACCGACCCGGGCGCCCTGGACGCGGGCGGCGACCACCTCGCCCTGACGGTACGGGTCGGGGGCCGGGAACTCTTCGTGGACGTCGGCATGGGCGACGGCCCGTACGAGCCCCTGCCGCTGCGCGCGGGCGCGTACGAGCAGGGCTTCGCGTACCGGCTGGAGGCCGCGGCCGTGACCTGGGGGGAGGGCGGGAGCGGGGGCGAGGGCTGGAGCCTGCTGCGGGACGGGGTGCCGACGCCGCGGATGAACTTCCGCGCGGCGCCCGCCGCCATGGCCGACTGCGAGCCGGCGCACCGGTTCCTGTCCACCGCCGAGGACTCTCCGTTCCGGCAGTCGCTGATCATGCTGCGGCGCGGCGCGGACGGCATCGACCGGCTGCACGGGCGGATGCTCATCCACACCGCTGTGGACGGCGCGCGCACGGTCCGGGAGCTCACCGGCGCCGAGGAGTTCCACGGAGCCGTCACGGAGGTCTTCGGCCGGACCCTGGACGACGTCACCCGCGAGGAGCGCGCCGCCCTGTGGGACCGGGTGACCCGGGCGCACGAGGCGTGGCGGGCGGCCATGGCCGCTTCCGCGCCGGCCGCCGCTCCCGCTCCCGCCGGCTGAGGGACGGGCCGGCGGGGTCGATGTCGGTGCGGCAGGGCAGACTTGGGGCATGTCCGCTTCCCCCCGACGGGCCTGCCCGTCCTGCGGCCGCGACTGCGCGGTGACGGCCGGCCGGATCGCCCGCCACGACCCTCCGGCGGGCCGCCGCGCCGGACTGGTGTCCTGCCCCGGCTCCCGGGCGCGCGTCGTGCTGGGCGCCTCCGCCCCGACCCTGGACGGCTTCGCCCTGGGCCCGCACCCGGGCCAGCTCCCGCTGTTCTGAACCGCCCGGGCTAGGGGGTGGCGAGCAGGTCGAGGAGGCGGGTGGTGCCGTCGGCGCCGAAGCCCGCGTCGACCCCGCGCCGGTACAGCTCGGCGTGGGCGGCGAGGATCCCGGTGTCGACGCCGGAGTCGGCGGCCGTGTGCAGGACGTGCTCCAGGCTGGCCGCGCACATCGCGAGCCGGGCGGCGGTGCCGTCGTGGTCGTCCGCGTCGGCGAGCGGCGTGGTGCCCTCGTAGAAGGCGCGCATGCTGTCGGCCGTGTAACCGGCGTAGGGCAGGATGTCGGCCGCCGTCAGGCCGTTGGCGCGGGCGACGGCGACGGCCTGGTACCAGCCGGTGTACGCGGTCCAGAACATGATCATGTTGAGCTGGTAGTACAGCTGCGCGTGGCCGGGGTCGGCCCCCCGGTAGTCGGTGGCGGCGAGCACGTCGAGGGCGGCGCGCTGCTCCTCGTACACCTCCTCCGGGCCGCTGACGAAGATCGACGCACCCTCCTGGCCGATGCCGGTCGGCGGGACGTTGACCCCGCCGGTGAGGTACGAGGCCCCGCGCTCCCGGGCCCACCCGGCGGCGGCCCGCGCCTTCTCCGGTACGTCGGAGGACAGGTTGGCCAGCACCCGGCCGTCGAGGTCGGCGTCGCCGAGCGCGGTGTGCACGGCGTCCACGTCGATGAGGCTGACGACGCTCAGCCGGCTCGCGGCGACGGCCTCGGCCGCGGTGGCGGCCCGCCGTGCGCCAAGGGCCACCAGGGCGGCGTCCTTGCCGGGGCTGCGGTTCCAGACGGTGACGGCGTAGCCGGCGTCGAGGTAGGCGGAGGCCATGGCCTGGCCCATGGGACCGAGACCGATGATCGAAACCTGGTTCATGACGGAGTTCTCCCCACGAAGTGACCCTGAAAGGCACTAGAACGAACGCTCTATCCAGCGCTCGGCACGACCGTAGCACGGGACTAGAACGAGCGCTCTATCCAATTCCGGGGGTAGACTCCCCCGCATGGCAGCGACAGCGGCGGACACGACGGAGCGGCGGAAGCGGAAGCAGGAGGCGGAAGCGGGCACGCGCGACCGGCTGGTCCGCACCGCCTCACGCCTGATGCAGCACGGCGGCTACGAGAGCACCCCGGTCAAGCAGCTCGTCCGCGAGGCGGAGGCCACGCTGGGCTCGCTCTACCACTTCTTCCCGGGCGGCAAGCAGGAGCTCGCGGTGGCCGCGATCGGCTACGGCGACGGGGAGTTCGCGGACATGCTGGGCGCGGCGCTGGACTCCGACCCGGACGCGGCCCGCGCCGTCGAGGCGACGGCCGGGGTCCTGGCGGACGCCCTCGCGGCATCGGACTGGCGCGACGGCTGCCCGGTCACGGCCACCGCCCTGGAGTCGGTCGGGCGGCTGCCCGAGCTCCAGGAGGCGTGCGCGCGCTCCTTCGGGCACTGGCAGGAACTGGTGGCGGCGAAGCTGCTGGCCTCCGGCATCCCGGAGGGGGACGCCGGCGACCTGGCGGTCACCGTCATCGCCACCCTGGAGGGCGCGGAGATGACCTCCCAGGTCACCCGCTCCCGCACCCCGCTCCTCCTGGCGGGCCGCCACCTCGCCCGCCTGGTGGGGTCGTACGCCCCCTGACGGGGGGCGGGGACCGGCTAGGAGATGGCCGTGCGGAGGCGGACCACCTCGATGGGCTCGGTCTCGTCGTGGGCCGTCAGGTCGATCACCTGGCCGGCGGCGTCCTGCGCCCCCTCCGGCTTCGGCTCGGCCTCGCCGTCCGCGGACTCGGCCTCGGCCTCGTGCGCGGCCAGCGCCTCCGCCCCGACCACGTCCGCCAGGTCCTCGTTCTGCACGGACTCGATCGCGGCCCGCGCCTGGGCGGCGTTCTTCGTACCGAAGAAGTCGAAACCCCCCTCGACCCGCGAGGTCGTCCGCCGCTGGGCCGCGTACGGGGCCACCGGCGCCGCCGGGCGCCGCGCCGGAACCGGAACGGGGGCGGGGGCCTCGGAACCGGCCGCCGGGGCGAGCTCCTTCGGGGCGAGCGCCTTCGGGGTCGCGGCGGCGGCCTCCGCGGCCGCCCGCGCCTCGGACTTCCGCAGCAGCGCGGCCATCGCCGCGTTGGCCCGGGCGTAGCCCACCGCGGTCGGCGCCCCGCTGCCGGTCCGCTCCTCCGAGACCGCCGGGAGCTCCTTGGGGCTGCCCGCGTTCTCCAGCGCCAGCAGCCGCCGCTTCTCCAGCGCGCCGGCCCGCTCGGTCTCGGCGGTGGCGTACCGGCGCAGCAGCGCCGCGTGCTCCCCGCGCAGGCCCGCGAGTTCGACCCGCTTGGCCCGCAGCTTCGCGTCCAGCTTGGCGCGCAGCTGCCGCGCTTCCTCGAGGTCGGATTCGAGCTCGGCTATCCGCTCGTCCGTCTTCCACTCGTCCTTGACCCGCTCACGGGCCAGCTCCGCGACCCGGCGGCCGGCCGCCCGGTCCCAGGAGCGCATCAGGACGGCGCCGCCGGCGCCCGCGGCCGCCGTGAGGGCCACGAGCAGGCGCAGCGCGAGGGGTTCCGCGAGGAGCCAGGCCGCGCCGGCGCTGGCGACGGAAACCCCGCCGACGGCCGTCGGCGTGAGAAGTCGGTGCAGGGGCTCGGGATTGCGGTGACGTCCACGGGGCATGGCCTGAAATTTACAGGGCGTGGGCCCCGCGTGGGGTACCCGCCCGGCAATCTCTGCCGGGCGGTTGCCCCGCGATTCCCCATCGATCGCGTAACCGTTACTTCGTCAGAAGTCCCTTGGACTCCAGATAGGCCTTCGCGACGTCCGCCGGCTTCGCCCGCTCCGCGTCCACCTTGCGGTTGAGTTCGACGAGGTCGGCGGTGGTGAGCACCTTGGTGAGGTCGGCCAGCGCGATCGCGACCTCCGGGGAGCCGGCGCGCTTGATGTTGACCACCGGCAGGACGTTGTCGGCGTTCTGGAGCTTCTTGTCGTCCTCCAGGAGGACCAGACCGTAGCCGTCCAGGGTGGCGTCGGTCGTCGTGGTCAGCACGAGCTGGTCCACCCCGTCCTTGACGGCCTGCTTGGCCTGCGGGGTGCCGACGCCCTTGGGGTCGATACCGGAAACCTGGATTCCGTACGTCTTCTCCAACCCGGGGGCGCAGAAGGGGCGTACGGAGCATTCGTCCCCGGCCGCGATCTTCACCTTCAGCCCCGACTTCCCGAGATCGGAAAGCGTCTTGAGGTTGTTCTTCTGGGCGAATTCCCGGCTCACGGCGAAGGCGTTCTGGTCGACGGCCTCGCCCGCCTCCAGGGGCTTGATGCCGAGCGGGGCCGCGAGCTTGTCCAGCGCCGCCACCGTGGCCTTGGCGTCGCTGGAGGCCACCGGCTTGTCCTTGGGCGCGTCCTTGCCGTTGACCTTGGCGTTCAGGAACTCGGCGAGCGTGGCCGCGTACTCCGGGACCACGTCGATCTCCCCCTTCTCCAGGGAGGGTTCGTACAGCTCACGGTTGGCGACCGTGGTGATCGAGGTGCTGTAGCCCGCCTGCTTGAGGAGCTGCGCGTAGAGCTCGGCCAGGACGTTGGACTCGGTGAACCCGGCCGCGCCGATCACCAGCTTCCCCTTGCCGCCCCCGGCGGCCGAGGCGGCGGCGGAGGAGCCGCCGTCCTTGCTCTTCTCCAGGCTGTCGCCCCCGCAGGCGGTGAGCGAAACGGTCAGGGCCACCGCGCCCAGGGTCGCGCCGAGGATGCGCGTGGACTTGCTCATCATGCTCCTTGGAGATCAGGGGAAACCGGTGTGGCTGCGGAAGGGGGCGGGGCTCTCAGCGCGGCGCCGGGCGGCCGCGGCGCAGCAGCAGCCGGTCCGCCGCCACCAGCAGCCCCTCCACCAGCAGGGCCAGCAGCGCGACCAGCAGGGCGCCCGCCACCACCTGCGGGGTGTCGTACGTGTTGAAGCCGGCGGTGATGATCCGGCCCAGGCCGCCCTGGCCGACCATCGCGGCGATCGTGGCGGTGGCGATGACCTGCACGGCGCCCGAGCGCAGCCCGGTCATCACCAGCCCCCGGGCCAGCGGCAGTTCCACCCGCCAGAACAGCTGCCGGCCGGACATGCCCATGCCCCGGGCGGCCTCGACCACCGAGCGGTCCACCTCGCGCACGCCCACGTACGCGTTGGTCAGCAGCGGCGGCACGGCGAACAGCACCAGGGCGACGACGGTCGGCAGGTAGCCGGCCGTGCGCAGCGGCGAGACCATGAACAGGGCCAGCACCGCGAACACGGGCACCGCCCGGCCCACGTTGGAGAGGTTCACGGCGAGCGCGCCGCCCCGGCCGACGTGCCCGAGCCACAGCCCCACGGGCAGGGCGACGGCGCAGGCGACGCCCAGGGCGATCCCGCTGACCAGGAGGTGTTCGGCGAGCCGGTGCCAGACACCGCTCTCGCCCGACCAGTTGGCCCCGTCGGCCAGCCAGTCGACGGTCGCACCCAGGACTCCCACCGGCTCAGGCCCCCTTCGCCCGGGCCGGACGGCCGCCGGCCCGGGTCCACGGCGTGAGCAGCCGCTGGAGGCCGAGCAGCAGCAGGTCGGCGACCAGGGCGAGCAGGACGCACAGCACGGAGGCGGTGAGCACCTGCGCCTTGAAGGAGCTGCTCACGGCCGGGGCGATCAGGTTGCCCAGGCCGCCCTTGCCGACGATCGAGCCGACGGTGGTCAGCGCCACGGTGGAGACGGTCGCGATCCGCACCCCGGCGAGCAGGGCGGGCAGCGCCAGCGGGAGTTCGACCTGCCACAGCAGCCGGACCGGGCCGTAGCCCATGCCGCGCGCGGCCTCCCGCACCTCCTCGGGGACGGCTTCCAGGCCGGCCAGCACGTTGCGGACCAGGATGGTCAGCGAGTACAGGACCAGACCGGTCACCACGAGCGCCGCCGAGAGCCCGAAGAAGGGGAGCAGCAGGGAGAACATGGCGAGGGAGGGGATCGTGTAGAGCAGGGTGGTCAGGCCCAGGACGGGGGCCGCCCAGCGGCGGCCGCGGCGGGCCAGCAGCGCCAGGGGGACGGCCACGGCGACGCCGATGAGCACCGAGACCGCCGTGATCCAGACGTGTTCGAGGGTGGCGTCGGTGAGTTCCGGGGCGCGGGAGGTGACGTAGTCCCAGCAGAACCAGTCGTTCGCCACCAGGCAGTTCGACACCGCCACACCGCTCACCCCCTTCCCTGCTCGCACACGCGTACCCGAAAACCCGGCCAGTGCGACCATAACCCCCGGTGCCCGCTCTGGCCGGAATCATTCGCACACGTGCAACACTCCCCTCACAAAGCCTTCGCCCATCCGTGCGCACCGGTGGGGGAGGATGGCGGGGTGATCCGATTCGAGCATGTGACCAAGCGGTACCCCGACGGGACGACGGCCGTGGCGGACCTGTCGTTCGAGGTCGCGGAGGGCGAGCTGGTCACGCTGGTGGGCCCGTCCGGCTGCGGCAAGACGACCACGATGAAGATGGTCAACCGGCTCATCGAGCCCACCTCGGGCCGGATCCTGCTCAACGGCGAGGACATCTCCACGGCCGACCCGGTCGAGCTGCGCCGCCGCATCGGGTACGTCATCCAGCAGGTCGGCCTCTTCCCGCACAAGACGGTGCTGGAGAACACGGCGACCGTGCCGCAGCTGACCGGCACCCCGAAGGCGAAGGCCCGCGCCCGGGCGGCCGAGCTCCTGGAACTCGTGGGACTGGATCCCGCCGTCTTCGGCGACCGCTACCCCGAGCAGCTCTCGGGCGGGCAGCGCCAGCGCGTCGGCGTCGCCCGGGCCCTCGCGGCGGACCCGCCGGTGCTCCTGATGGACGAGCCGTTCGGCGCGGTGGACCCGGTGGTGCGCGAGCGGCTGCAGAACGAGTTCCTCGCCCTGCAGCGGACCGTCCGCAAGACCATCCTGCTGGTCACGCACGACCTGGAGGAGGCCGTCCGGCTCGGCGACCGGATCGCGGTCTACGGGGAGGGCACCATCGAGCAGTTCGCCCGCCCGGCGGCCGTCCTCGGCGCGCCGGCCACCGACTACGTGGCCTCCTTCGTCGGCGCCGACCGCGGCCTCAAGCGGCTCGCGGTCACCCCGGTCGGGGAGGCCGACCTCACGGCGGCCCGCGACGGGGAAGCGCCGGCCGCCTCGGTGGCGCTGGGGGCCTCCCTGCGGGAGGCCCTGGCGGCCCTGCTCCAGGAGGACGCCGGCCGCGTCGGGGTCACCGACCCGGCCTCCGGCGCGCTGGTCGGCGTACTGACCCCGGAGGGCGTCCACCGGGCGCTGCGCCGGGCCGAGCCGCCCGCGGCATGACGAAGGGCCCGACGGACGTCGGGCCCCGATGGACGCGCGGGCGGGATCCGCCCGGTACTGCTCCGGCCTCAGGCCTGCATGCGGCTGCTCATCCACACCAGCATCGGCGGGATCTCGCGGCGCCAGGTGTTGAAGTTGTGGCCGCCGCTGTCGAGGATGATCGAGGAGACCCGGTCCGGACCCTTGACCAGCTTGATGAACTTCTTGGTGTCGTTCAGGTTGTCCTCGCCCTTCTCGCTCGTGGTCACGAGGAAGGAGGTGCCGGTCGGCTTCTTGTTCTCCACGCTCCACAGCACGTCCGCGGCCTTCTTCAGCTTCTCGTCGCCGTGGAAGAGGTCACCGGTCGTCGGGTCGTCCGCCGCCTTGTAGTACGCGGACAGGCCCGCGGCGGCACCGAAGATCTGCGGGTGGTGCGCGGCGATCTTCAGGGCGCAGTAGCCGCCCGTGGAGTTGCCGATGAAGCCCATGTTCTGCGGCTTCTTGCCGACCCGGAAGGTGCTCTGGATGGCCTGCGGCAGGTCCGTCGCGAAGAAGGTCTCCGTCTGCGGGCCGCCCGGTATGTCCACGCACTCGGTGTCGCGCGGCGGCGCGATGGTCGGGCGCAGCATGACCAGGATCATCGGCTTCATCTTGCCCTGCTTGGCCTGCTTGAAGGCCGTCATGGGGTAGTTCAGCCCTTTGATCAGGTTTTCCGCCGTACCCGGGTAACCCGTCAGGACGATCGAGGCGGGAAAGTTCTTGTCCTTGTGCTGCGGCTGGAAGTACTCCGGCGGGAGCCAGACGTAGCCGGGACTCGTTATCTTCGACTTCTCCCCGGTGATGGCGACCTTCAGTATCTGACCACCGACCTGGGGCTGGGCACCGCCGGGGACGTCCAGCTTCTGCTTGTCGAGGACCTTGATGTCCTTGCTGCTCATCGAGTGGTCGACGACCTTGCCGATGGCCGTCTGCTGGCCGAACAGGTCGGCCCAGGAACCGTAGAAGAGGAACGACTTGTTGGCGGCGAGACCGACTGCCGAGAACAGCGCCAGCTGGGTCGCGAGCAGGAGGCCGACCCGGCCGAGGAGGGCCCGGAACGTGCGGCCCGAGAGCTTCGGCCAGAGCCAGACCGTCACCGCGAACAGCGCTACACCCGCGATGATGGCCAGGACCAGAACGGCATTACTGGTGAGACCCATGAGCAGTCAGTCGACTTTCTGATGGCAGGACCGGATTTTTCCGAGGGAAGAGTGAACCCGCTCCTCCTCGATGTCGTCCTAGTGGACGCACCACACCCCGGAGGCTGTCGCGGCCTTCGGCCACATGATCTCTCGCGGAGCAACGGGAAGCGATGTCTAGCAGGATAGATGGCGATAAGTCGGGGCAGGTTCCGAGTAAGGTCCGGCGAATCTTCCGCGGACCCAGGCCGGAGTCGGTGCCCGGTCTCGTAGGTACGGCCGTCATGATCGTCGGCCTTCTGGACATCGCGGCGGGCGTCTTCCCGCGATTCCGCCACAGCCGGTTCCACGCGGTCACCGAGGTGCTGCCCGGCTCCCTGGGCCCGTTCGCCGCGGCCCTCTCCATCAGCGCGGGCGTCCTGATCCTGCTGCTCGCGCACGGACTCAAGCGCAACAAGCGGCGCGCCTGGAGGGCCTCGGTCATCCTGCTGCCCGCCGGCGCGGTCGCGCAGTTCGCCTACCGCCACTCGTTCGTCAGCGTGGTCATCTCGGCGGTGCTGCTCGCCCTGCTCGTACGCCACCAGGGTGAATTCAAGGCCCTGCCGGACCCGCGCAGCCGCTGGAAGGCGCTCGCGAACTTCGTGCTGATGAGCGCCGGCTCCATCGGCCTGGGCCTGGTCATCGTCAACGTCCACCCGAACAAGGTCGTCGGCCACCCCAGCCTCTACGAGCAGATCACCCACGTGGTCTACGGCCTCTTCGGCTTCGAGGGCCCGGTCGACTACGCCGGACGGGTGAGCTGGACCGTCGGCTACTCCCTCGGCGCCCTCGGCATGCTGACCGCCGTCACCACGATCTACCTCGCCTTCCGCCCCGAGCACCCGGCGGCGCAGCTCACCGCGGACGACGAGGCCAAGCTGCGCGAGCTCCTCACCCGGCACGGCGGCCGCGACTCCCTCGGCCACTTCGCGCTCCGCCGCGACAAGGCCGTCGTCTTCTCCCCCAGCGGCAAGGCCGCCGTCACCTACCGCGTCGTCTCCGGCGTGATGCTCGCCTCCGGCGACCCCGTCGGCGACGTCGAGGCCTGGCCCGGCGCCATCGAGCGGTTCATGGAGGAGGCCAAGGCCCACTCCTGGACCCCGGCCGTCGTGGGCTGCAGCGAGACCGGCGGCGAGGTCTGGACCCGCGAGACGGGCCTGGACGCCCTGGAGCTCGGCGACGAGGCCATCGTCGACGTCAAAGACTTCTCCCTCGCCGGCCGCCCCATGCGCAACGTCCGCCAGATGGTCAAGCGCATCGAGCGCAACGGCTACACCACCAAGGTCCGCCGGGTCAGCGAGCTGAACGAGTTCGAGCTGTCCCAGGTGCGCGGCGCCGCCGAGGCCTGGCGCGGCACCGACACCGAGCGCGGCTTCTCCATGGCCCTGGGCCGCATCGGCGACCCGGGCGACGGCGACTGCATCATCGCCACCGCGCACCGCGTCGAGGAGGGCGACAGCAGCCCCTTCGGCGACCTCAAGGCCATCCAGCACTTCGTGCCGTGGGGCAAGGACGGCATGTCGCTGGAGATGATGCGCCGCGACCGCGGCGCCGACCCCGGCATGAACGAGCTGCTGATCGTCGCCTCCCTCCAGCAGGCCCCCGAGCTGAAGATCGAGAAGGTCTCCCTGAACTTCGCGATGTTCCGCGCGGCCCTGGCCCGCGGCGAGAAGATCGGCGCCGGCCCGGTCCTGCGCGCCTGGCGCAGCCTGCTCGTCTTCCTCTCGCGCTGGTTCCAGATCGAGTCGCTGTACAAGTTCAACGAGAAGTTCCGCCCCCGCTGGGAGCCGCGCTTCATGGTCTACCGCCACCACCGCGACCTGCCCCGCATCGGCATCGCCGTGATGCAGGCCGAGGGCTTCGTCACCCTGGCCCTCCCCCGCCTCTTCGAGAGCCGCCGGCGCCCGAAGCAGCCCCGCCCCTGCGCCCACACGCACGCCGAGATCCCCGCACAGACGGACCGCGAGGTCCAGGCGGCGTAACCGCCCCGGCACCCCGAACGCCCCCGCGCCCACCAGGGCCCGGGGGCGTTCCGCCGTCCGGGATCTACCCTGGACCCCATGAACACGAACCGCGGGCCCGCACCCCGGGGCCTGGTGGCCGGGCTCCCCGACTGGGACCGCTGCGCGGTCATGGGCGTCGTCAACGTCACCCCCGACTCCTTCTCCGACGGCGGCCGCTGGTTCGACACCACCGCCGCCGTCAAGCGCGGCCTCGACCTGGTCGCCCAGGGCGCCGACCTCGTGGACGTCGGCGGCGAGTCCACCCGTCCCGGCGCCACCCGCGTCGACGCCGAGGAGGAGCTGCGCCGGGTCGTCCCCGTCGTCCGGGGCCTCGCCTCCGAAGGCGTCACCGTCTCCGTCGACACCATGCGCGCGAGCGTCGCCGAGCAGGCCGTCGCCGCCGGCGCCCGCCTCGTCAACGACGTCAGCGGCGGCCTCGCCGACCCCCGCATGATCCCCGCCGTCGCCGCCGCCGACGTCCCCTTCGTCGTCATGCACTGGCGCGGGTTCAGCGACAACATGAACAGCCTCGCCGTCTACGACGACGTCCTCGGCGAGGTCACCGCCGAGCTCCGCGCCCGCATCGACGCCGTCGTCTCCGGCGGCATCGCCCCCGAGCGGATCGTCGTCGACCCGGGCCTGGGCTTCGCCAAGAACGCCGAGCACGACCTGGCCCTCGTCGCCCGCCTCCCCGAACTGCGCGCCCTCGGCTTCCCCCTCCTCGTGGCCGCCTCGCGGAAGCGCTTCCTCGGCCGGGTGCTGGCCGGCGCGGCCGACGCCGCCCCGCCGCCCGCCCGCGAACGGGACGCCGCCACGGCCGCCGTCTCGGCCATCGCCGCCCACCAGGGCGCCTGGGCCGTCCGGGTGCACGAGGTACGGGCGACCGCCGACGCGGTTCGGGTGGCCCGCGCCGTGGAAGGGGCTCTGTGACCCGCCGGACCGAGGGGACCGACCGGACGCACAGGGAAGGGGAACGGTGAGCCTTACCGACATCGAAGCCGTCGAAGGGGTGAACGCGGCCTTCTACGAGGCCATGGAGCGGGGGGACTTCGACGCACTGTCGGCGCTCTGGCTCGAGGACGAGATCTCCTGCGTCCATCCCGGCTGGCCGGTGCTCTCCGGCCGGGGCGAGGTGCTGCGCTCGTACGCGCTGATCATGTCCCACACCGAGTACATCCAGTTCTTCCTCACCGACACCAAGGTGACCCTCATAGGCGACACCGCCCTGGTCACCTGCACCGAGAACATCCTCAGCGGGGGCCCCGCCGAGGAGGCCGGGGAACTCGGTCCGCTCGTCGGCCAGCTGGTGGTCGCCACGAATGTGTTCCGACGCACACCGGAGGGCTGGCGGCTCTGGTCCCACCACGGTTCTCCGGTGCTCACGGACTCCGATGACGAGGAGGAAGAGGCCTCCGACTGACCCCAAGGGCGGGGGCGGAGGGTTGTCGCAGGTAAATTCGAAGGTGGACGACGCCGACCGCACTCGGCGTAGGCCCAAGGGCCCGGGCAGTCCCGGGACCGGAAGCACCTACGAAAGCAGGAGTGATTCGCGTGGATCGTGTCGCGCTGCGCGGCCTCAAGGCTCGCGGGCACCACGGCGTCTTCCCCCGGGAACGCGAAGAAGGCCAGACCTTCATCGTCGACCTCGTGCTGCACCTGGACACCCGCCCGGCGGCCGCCGGGGACGACCTGGCCAAGACCGTGCACTACGGGGTCGTGGCCGAGGAGGTCGTCGACGTCGTCCAGGGCGAGCCCGTGGACCTGATCGAGACCCTCGCCGAGCGGATCGCCCAGCAGTGCCTCAAGCACGAGGCGGTGGCCCAGGTGGAGGTCGTCGTCCACAAGCCGGACGCGCCGATCACCGTCCCCTTCGACGACGTGACCATCACGATCACCCGGAGCCGCGTGTGAACAACGGACAGCACGCCCAGAGCGACCCCACGGTCCAGCCCGTCCCCGCGTCCGTCGTCCAGGCGGTCGACGCGGCCGACGTCACCCTCTCCAACCCCAAATGGGCCGTGATCGCGCTCGGCGCGAACCTCGGCAACCGGCTGGAGACCCTCCAGGGCGCCATCGACGCCCTCGGCGACACGCCCGGCCTGCGGGTCAAGGCCGTCTCCCCGGTCTACGAGACCGAGCCGTGGGGCGTCGAGCCGGGCTCGCAGCCCTCGTACCTCAACGCGGTCATCGCCCTGAAGACCACCCTCCCGCCGTCCTCGCTCCTGGAGCGGGCGCACGCCGTCGAGGAGGCCTTCGACCGGGTCCGCGAGGAGCGCTGGGGGCCGCGCACCATCGACGTGGACATCGTCACCTACGCGGACGTCGTCTCCGACGACCCCGTCCTCACCCTCCCGCACCCGCGGGCGCACCTGCGGGCCTTCGTGCTGGCCCCCTGGAACGAGATCGACCCCGAGGCCCAGCTGCCCGGCCGCGGCCCCGTCGCCGGCCTGCTGGCCGCGATCGGCATGAGCGGGGTCACGCCGCGCACCGACCTGGAACTCCGTCTCCCGGAATAGCCGTTAGCGTGTTCAGGTAGCCGACTGCACTGAACTGGGGACGGGCAACGTGAAGCAACTGAGGCCGGCGGTCCTGGCGGGCATCTTCGTGATCGCCGGGGTGCTGTCCTGGGCGGGCGCCCGCCTGTGGAACGCCTACGGCACCCTGCCGGGCGTCCCACTGGCCGCGCCGGTCGTGCTGGCGGTCATCGCGGTGGTGCTGTTCGCCACGGCCCTGTCCCTGCGCGCCCGCCTGAAGGCCCAGCGCGAGCGCCGTCCGGGGGCCAAGGGCGTGGAGCCGCTGATGGCGGCCCGCGCGGTGGTCTTCGGCCAGGCCAGCGCCCTGGTGGCGGCCCTGGTCGCCGGCATGTACGGCGGGGTCGGCGTCTTCCTCCTGACGGACTCCCTGGACGTCCCGGCCCGCCGCGACCAGACCTGGTACGCGGGCGGCTCGGTCCTGGCGGGCGCCGCGGTCGTCGCGGCCGCCCTCTTCCTGGAACACGTCCTGAAACTCCCGGACGACGAGGACCCCACCAAGGCCCACGCGGCGGCCTAGCGGCGGCCTGGGGCCGGCCCGGCTCAGCCGTGGCGGGGGCCCAGCCACTCCCAGAGCGGGCGCGGCCCGGGCCCGCGGTCCTCCCAGTCGCAGAACTGGAGGTCCTCCAGGACACCGTCGTACGCGAACAGCGTCGCCTCGCCGTCGTAGCCGCCGTCCGCGGCCAGCAGGGGGGCCGACGCCACCGGCCCCAGCCCCGGGCCCGTCGGGGCGGCCTCCAGGGCCTCCGGGGCCTCCACGGCCACCCGCAGGTACACGCAGGGGCAGGAGCAGCCGCTGTCGCGCATCTCGGCGTACGGGATCTGCGCCCGCAGCGCCCGGTGGAGGTCGGACGGGCCGTCGAGCAGCAGCTCCAGCGTCCGCCGGACGTCCTCGCTCAACGGCTCCCAGCCGGCCGGACCGGCCACCGGGTCAGCGCGCCATGATCAGGCTCATGGCCTCGTTGCGGGTCGCGGGGTCGCGGAGCTGGCCGCGGACCGCCGAGGTGATGGTCTTCGCGCCCGGCTTGCGGACCCCGCGCATCGTCATGCACATGTGCTCGCACTCGATGACCACGATGCAGCCGCGCGGGTCCAGGATCTCCATCAGGGAGTCGGCGATCTGCGTGGTCAGCCGCTCCTGCACCTGGGGACGGCGGGCGAAGACGTCCACGAGCCGGGCCAGCTTCGACAGGCCGGTGATCTTGCCGTCGGTGGACGGGATGTAGCCGACGTGGGCCACGCCGTGGAACGGGACCAGGTGGTGCTCACAGCTCGACATGACCTCGATGTCCTTCACCAGGACCATCTCGTCGTGGCCGAGGTCGAACGTCGTCGTCAGGACGTCCTCGGGCTTCTGGTACAGGCCGGCGAATATCTCCTTGTACGCCCGCGCCACGCGCGCGGGGGTCTCCAGGAGGCCCTCGCGGTCCGGGTCCTCGCCGACCGCGATCAGGAGCTCGCGGACGGCCGCCTCGGCGCGCTTCTCGTCGAACTCGCCGATCGTGCCCTCGTCACCGGTCAGGGTCACTGGGTCGGTCATCTCTTCCTCGTTCCTGTGTGCGCGGGCGGCGTACAAATGTGCCGCGCCCCCCAGGCTAGAACCTGGGGGGCGCGGCATCCATTCCGGACCTGATCAGGCCTCCGGGCGCTCCTCCGGGGAGGGCTCCGGGGACTTCTCCACCGACACGGCGGTCTGGGCCGAGGCCGAGGTGCCGTTGGCGGCGTTCGTCAGCTGGAGCTCCTTGGGAGAGAGCACCGGCGGACGGGTGGAGGGGGTACGGCGGGCCGAGCCGGTCCACGCCGGGCGGGCCGGGCGCTTCACGATCGTGGAGAAGATCTCGGCGATCTCCTCCTTGCCCAGCGTCTCCTTCTCCAGGAGGGCGAGGACGAGGTTGTCCAGGACGTCCCGGTTCTCGACCAGGATCTCCCAGGCCTCGTTGTGCGCGGTCTCGATGAGCTTCTTGACCTCTTCGTCGACCAGCGCCGCGACCTCTTCCGAGTAGTCCCGCGGGTGCGACATCTCGCGGCCCAGGAACGGCTCGGTGTTGTCCCCGCCGAACTTGATCGCGCCGAGGCGCTCGGTCATGCCGTACTGGGTGACCATCGCGCGGGCCGTCGCCGTGGCCTTCTCGATGTCGTTCGCGGCGCCCGTGGTCGGGTCGTGGAAGACCAGTTCCTCGGCCGCGCGGCCGCCCAGCATGTACGCGAGCTGGTCGAGCATCTCGTTGCGGGTGGTCGAGTACTTGTCCTCGTCGGGCAGGACCATGGTGTAGCCCAGGGCCCGGCCGCGGGACAGGATCGTGATCTTGTGTACCGGGTCGGAGTTCGGGGAGGCCGCCGCGACCAGGGCGTGTCCGCCCTCGTGGTACGCGGTGATCTTCTTCTCCTTGTCGGACATGATCCGGGTCCGCTTCTGCGGGCCCGCCACGACGCGGTCGATCGCCTCGTCCAGCATCGAGTTGTCGATCAGCTTCTTGTCCGAGCGGGCCGTGAGCAGCGCGGCCTCGTTCAGCACGTTGGACAGATCGGCACCCGTGAAGCCGGGGGTGCGGCGGGCGACGGCCGAGAGGTCGACGTCCGGTGCGACCGGCTTGCCCTTCTGGTGGACCTTGAGGATCTCCAGACGGCCCTGCATGTCCGGCCGGTCGACCGCGATCTGCCGGTCGAAGCGGCCCGGGCGCAGCAGCGCCGGGTCGAGGATGTCGGGGCGGTTCGTGGCGGCGATCAGGATGACGCCGCCCTTCACGTCGAATCCGTCCATCTCGACGAGCAGCTGGTTGAGGGTCTGCTCGCGCTCGTCGTGGCCGCCGCCGAGGCCCGCACCGCGGTGCCGGCCGACGGCGTCGATCTCGTCGACGAAGACGATCGCCGGGGCGTTCGCCTTGGCCTGCTCGAACAGGTCGCGGACACGGGAGGCGCCGACACCGACGAACATCTCGACGAAGTCGGAACCGGAGATCGAGTAGAACGGCACGCCGGCCTCGCCCGCGACGGCGCGCGCGAGCAGGGTCTTGCCGGTTCCGGGCGGGCCGTAGAGCAGCACACCCTTGGGGATCTTGGCGCCGACGGCCTGGAACTTCGCCGGCTCCTGCAGGAACTCCTTGATCTCGTGGAGTTCCTCGACGGCCTCGTCCGAGCCCGCGACGTCGGCGAACGTCGTCTTCGGGGTGTCCTTGGTAATGAGCTTGGCCTTGGACTTGCCGAAGTTCATGACCCGGGAGCCGCCGCCCTGCATCTGGTTCATCAGGAACAGGAAGACGACGACGATGAGGACGAAGGGCAGGAGCGAGAGCAGCACGCTCAGGAACGGGCTGGTCTTGTCCGGCGTGACGGAGTAGCCGTCCGGGATCTGACCGGCTTCGAACTTGGTCTGGAGGTTCTGGGCGAGCTGGACGCCCTGGTCCCCGATGTAGTTGGCCTGGAACTTGGTGCCGCTGTTGTTGTCGAGCTTCTGGCCCTTCTTCAGCTCGATCTTGATCATCTGGCTGTCGCCGGTGGTCAGCTTGGCGCTCTCGACCTGGCCACTGTTGATCGCCTTGATGACCTCGCTGGTCTCCACCGACTTGTAGCCGCCGCCGGAGCCGACGACGTTCATCAACACGACCACGGCGAGGACGGCCAGCACGATCCACATGACCGGCCCACGGAAGTATCGCTTCACGTCCATCCATACGGGGTGCCGGGCACCCCGTCCCTCCTGCCCGTAGGTAAATGCTGCTGTGAGTAAAGACTGTTCTTCGGAATGTACCCCTGTATTGTCACCCGCCGCCCCGCGGGACGGCCGACAGACCCGCCTTCTCCTCCAACGGCGGGAATCGCCCCCGGGTTCCCCCCGGGGGCGATCGTGGTGACGACGGGGGTTCAGCCGCCGTACACGTGCGGGGCGAGCGTCCCGACGAACGGCAGGTTGCGGTACTTCTCCGCGTAGTCGAGGCCGTAGCCGACGACGAACTCGTTGGGGATGTCGAAGCCGACCCACTCGACGTCGATGGCGACCTTGGCGGCCTCGGGCTTGCGCAGCAGCGTGACGACCTTGAGGGAGGCCGGCTGGCGGGATCCCAGGTTCGACAGCAGCCACGACAGGGTCAGGCCGGAGTCGATGATGTCCTCGACGATCAGGACGTGCTTGTCCTTGATGTCGGTGTCCAGGTCCTTGAGGATCCGCACCACGCCCGAGGACTGGGTCCCGGCGCCGTAGGAGGACACCGCCATCCAGTCCATGGTGAGCGGGGTGGACAAGGCGCGCGCCAGGTCCGCCATCACCATCACGGCGCCCTTGAGCACACCGACGATGAGCAGGTCCTTGCCCGCGTACTCCGCGTCGATCTTCGCGGCCAGCTCGGCCAGCTTCGCGTCGATCTCTTCCTTGGTGATGAGCACCGACTGGAGGTCGTTGCCCATGTCCTTCTCGTCCACCCGCATCACTTTCGTTGTCGGCCGGGGGCTCCGGAGTGTGCCCCCGGAGGACTCAGCCGTGTTTCAGCACCAATCAGCCCTGCCGGATGACAAGTCTGCCACCCTGCCGCTGGGCCTCGACGCGGCCGGGCAGGTTGATGGCCCCCTGGCCGCGCCATCCGGTGATGAGCCGGTCGACTTCCTCGATGTGGCGGGCGAAGAGGGAGCCGGCGGGGGAGCCCGCCGCGACCACGGCGCGGCGCAGCACGCGGCGGCGCACGGCGGGCGGCAGGGCGTACAGCTTGGCGCACTCCAGACGGCCGTCCGCGTCGCGCACGCCGGCCTCGGCGTCGGCGGCCCAGGCGTCGAGGGCGTCGGCGTCGTCGCGGGAGAGCTGGGCGGTGCGGGCGAGCGCCTCCACGACCCCCTTGCCGAGCGCCTTTTCGAGGGCGGGCAGTCCCTCGTGGCGCAGCCGGGAGCGGGTGTAGGCGGGGTCGATGTTGTGCGGGTCGTCCCAGACGGGGAGGGACTGGACCATGCAGGCCTTGCGGGCGGTCTGCCGGTCGACCTGGAGGAAGGGGCGGCGGTAACGCCTGGTGCGGCCGGGGCCTCCGGAGACTTCGGCCATGCCGGACAGCGAGCGGATGCCGGAGCCGCGGGCGAGCCCCAGCAGGACGGTTTCCGCCTGGTCGTCGCGGGTGTGGCCGAGCAGGACGGCGGCGGCGCCGAGCCGGTCGGCGGCCTCGTCGAGGGCGGCGTAGCGGGCGTCACGGGCGGCGGCCTCGGGTCCGCCGTCGCGGCCGACGCGCACGGCGACGGACTCCACCGGGTCGAGGCGGAGCGCGGTCATGCGGCTGACGACCTCCGCGGCGCGCAGGTCGGAGCCGGGCTGGAGGCCGTGGTCGACGGTGATGCCGCCGGCCCGGATGCCGAGCTTGGGGGCTTCGAAGGAGAGGGCGGAGGCGAGCGCCATGGAGTCGGCGCCGCCGGAGCAGGCGACGAGGACGAGCGGCGGGGTGGCGGCCGCGCGGCCCGTGGGGTCGGTCAGGTCGGTGAGGACGTCGTGGAGTACGCGGCGGACCGCCAGGCGTATCGCCGCGACCGCAGGATGGGGACCCATGTCCGGTGCCCTTCGTGGAGTTCGGATGCTCGGAGGCTTCGGGGTGTGGCTCGCGCGGGAGTGGTCACTCAGAGTGCGTCGATGGTGACAGAAGCGAGCCGTTCCCCGAGCATCGCACGCCCTTCAACGGCTCACGGTCCCTCGGAAGGGTGATGCTGCTTCCCCCAGTGGGACATGTTTACGCCTCCCGAGTCACCCCTCTTCGCGCCCCGCGCTCCCCCTGCGGTGCACGCGCGCCACCCAGTCCGAGGGCTTGGCGATCTCCGATTTGGTCGGCAGCGTGTTGGGCGAGGTCCACACGCGGTTGAAGCCGTCCATCCCGACCTCGCCGACGACGGCGCGCACGAACCGCTCGCCGTCGCGGTACTGGCGGAGCTTGGCGTCGAGGCCGAGGAGCTTGCGCAGGGCGGCGTCCAGCCGGCCGGCGCCGGTGGCGCGGCGCTGCTGGAACTTCTCGCGGATCTCGGCGACGGAGGGGACCACCTCGGGGCCGACGCCGTCCATGACGAAGTCGGCGTGTCCCTCCAGCAGGGACATGACGGCGGTGAGCCGGCCGAGCACCTCGCGCTGCAGGGGGCTCTGGACGAGTTCGACGAAGGAGTGGGCCTCGTCGCCGCGCTCGCCGTCGGGGCGGGCGCCGGTGAAGGACTGGACGGCTTCGCGCAGCCGCTCCAGCAGGGCTCCGGGTTCCATCTCGGTGGCGCCGAGGAAGGCCTGGATCTCGCCCTCCAGGTGGGCGCGCAGCCAGGGGACGGCGGTGAACTGGGTGCGGTGCGTCTCCTCGTGGAGGCAGACCCAGAGCCGGAAGTCGTGCGGGCTGACCTCCAGCTCGCGCTCCACGTGGACGATGTTGGGGGCGACGAGCAGCAGCCGGCCGCCGGTGGCGGGGTCGCCCGGCAGGGCTCCGGCGACCGGCGCGAAGGTCTCGTACTGGCCGAGGACGCGGGAGGCCAGGAAGCTGAGCAGCATGCCCAGCTCGACGCCGGTGACCTTGCCGCCGACCGCGCCGAGGACGGCGCCGCCGGGGGCGGTGCCGCGGCGCTCCTGCATCGTGGCGAGGAGCGGGCCGAGCAGTTCGCGGAAGCCCTCGACGTTGGCCCGGACCCAGCCGGCCCGGTCGACGACGAGGACGGGGGTGTCGGGGAGGGGGGCGCCCTCGGGCATCATCCGGGTGAACGCGCGCACGTGCTCCTCGGAGGTCCTGGCGTGCCGGCGGAGTTCCGCCACCACGGCCCGGGCCTCGTCGCGGCTCACCTCCGGACCCGGCCGTACGAGCCGGGTCGCGGTCGCCACCGCGAGGTTCCAGTCGACCATCTCCGCACCACCGATGCTCGTCATGCGTCAACGGTACGTGGACCTGCGCCGTTGCGGATCCCCCCGGCGCGGGGGCCCGGGGTCAGGGGGTGGAGGCGACGGCGGCCGCGAGCTTGTCGAGGCCCTTCTCCGCGGCGGAGCCGTCGGGGGCGTTCGCGGTGAGGAAGGCGAAGGCCAGGAGCCGCCCGGACGGGGCGACGACGGTGCCGGCGAGGGAGTTCACGCCGGTCAGGGTGCCGGTCTTGGCGCGGAGCAGGCCGGCGGCGGGTGAGGTGCCGGCGTTGCGGGTGCGCAGGGTGCCGGTGAAGCCGGCGACGGGCAGTCCGGTGAGGACGGGCCGCAGCTCCGGGTGCTGGGGGTCGGCGGCCTTGGCGAGGAGGCCCGCCAGGAGGCGGGCACTGACCTTGTCGGCCCGGTTGAGGCCGCTGCCGTCCGCGAAGCGGGTGCCGGTGAGGTCGACGCCGAGGGAGCCGAGCCGCTGGGTGACGGCCTGCTCGCCGCCCTCGAAGCTGGCGGGTTTGCCGGTGGCCAGGGCGGTCTGGCGGGCGAGGGCCTCGGCGATGTCGTTGTCGCTGTTGGTCAGCATCCGTTCGACGAGCCCGGCGAGCGGGGTGGAGAGGGTGGTGGCCAGCGGGCGGGCGTCGGCGGCGGGCTTGGCGGGGGCGGGTTCGCCGGTCACCTTGATGCCCCGGTCGCGCAGCAGGGCGGCGAAGGCGCGGGCGGTGTCCTTGGAGGGGTCCTCGGTGCGTTCGACGGGTCCGGCGGTCGAGTCGTCGGGGCGGCCCTCGTCGGCGGTGAGGGCGGTGACGGGCGCGAGGTTGTCGTTGCGGCCGATGGGGTGGCGGACGGGGCCCGAGTAGAGGCCGTCGTCGTAGCCGAGGGCGACGGTGTCGGTGCCGGCGGCCTTGAGGGCCTGGGCGGTGTCGGCGGCGAGGGCGACGAGGCTGCCGCCGGAGCCGGCCGGACTCTTCTTCTTGGCGGTGAGGGAGGGGTCGCCGCCGCCGACGAGGACGACCTGGCCGGCGTCGGGGCCGGGGACCACGGTGGTGCGGATGCGGTGCTCGGGGCCGAGGGCGGCCAGCGCGGCGCTCGCGGTGGCGATCTTGACGGTGGAGGCGGGGGTCATGGGCTCGGCCGCCCCGGATTCGTACAGCACGGCGCCCGTGGCGGCGTCGATCACGGCGGCCCCGCGCACGGTCCCGAGCGCGGGGTCGGCGAGCAGCGGCCCGAGGACCCCGGCGAGGGCCGCGGAGGGGGCGGCGGAGCGCGGGGCGATGCCCTGGAGCACCCCGGGGGCGCTCGGCGCGGCCTGCGGGAGGGATCCGGCCGCGTGATCTGCGCCACCCGTCGGGTTCCAGGAGGCGGCCCTGTCCCGCTCGGCCTTACGCTGGCCGGAGTCCCAAGGGCCGGCGGCGGTCACGGCCACCGCCGACAGGGCGAGGCCGGCGACGGCCGACCCCGCGATGAGCTGCCACGTCTTGACCAATGGCACCTCGGACCAGCCCCTTTCGCGATCACACATATGCGTGAGGGACACTTAACCACTGCGTCTTGCCGCGAGCATGGCACCCCACCCCAGGGATGGGCCGGACGCGCACGCTTTTGAATCGAAAGCCATCTCGGAGCAGTCGAGCTCCGGCACCGGGCCGGAGCTGATCATGGAGGAGCAGGACGTGGAGTTCGACGTCACCATCGAGATCCCCAAGGGTTCGCGGAACAAGTACGAGGTGGACCACGAGACCGGCCGGATCCGTCTGGACCGTCGCCTCTTCACCTCGACCAGCTACCCGACGGACTACGGCTTCGTCGAGAACACCCTCGGCGAGGACGGCGACCCGCTGGACGCGCTGGTCATCCTGGACGAGCCCACCTTCCCGGGCTGCCTGATCAAGTGCCGCGCGATCGGCATGTTCAACATGACGGACGAGGCGGGCGGCGACGCCAAGCTGCTGTGCGTCCCGGCCTCGGACCCGCGTGTCGAGCACCTGCGCGACATCCACCACATCTCGGAGTTCGACCGCCTGGAGATCCAGCACTTCTTCGAGGTCTACAAGGACCTGGAGCCGGGCAAGTCGGTCGAGGGCGCCAACTGGGTGGGCCGCGCCGAGGCCGAGGCCGAGATCGAGGCCTCGTACAAGCGCCTCGAGGCCCAGGGCGGCCACCACTGAGCTCCGCTCGGTGAACGCTAGAGCCTGAGCAGCGGGCGGCGTCCCCCACGGGGGTGCCGCCCGCTGTGGCGTTCCCGGGGTCTCCCGGCGGCCTGTCTCGCCACGGAGGAAACGATTCCGCATACTGATACCGCCAGGTGATCAAGGGTGGGAGGATGCGTGGCGGAGGCCGAAGGGCCCGGTCCCGAAGACCGGAAGCCGAAGTCCGACGAGGCGCGCAGCGCCTTCACCCCGCCGCCCGGGATGGAACCGGAGCTCCCCGACGAGGACCAGGCCACGTCGGAGTTCGCCCTCCCCGAGGGGCTGGCGCCGCCGCCCGTCGGACCGGAGGGCTCCGGCTTCAGCACCCCGGCCACCTACAGCGCCCAGCACGCCCCGCCCGCGCACACCCCGGCCCCGCTGCCCCCCTTCACCGCCTCCTCCCCCTGGCAGGACCGCATGCGCACGATGCTGCGCATGCCGGTGGACGTCCGCCCGGTCCCCGAGGCGGCGCAGCGGCAGAGCGAGTCCGGCCCGGCCGTGGGACGCGTCCTCGACCTCACCCTGCGCATCGGGGAGCTGCTGCTGGCCGGCGGCGAGGGCGCCGAGGACGTGGAGGCCGCGATGTTCGCCGTGGCCCGCTCCTACGGCCTCGACCGCGCCGAGCCGACCGTCACGTTCACCCTGCTGTCGATCACCCACCAGCCCTCCCTGGTCGGCAACCCCGTCTCGGCCAGCCGCACCGTGCGCCGCCGCGGCACCGACTACACCCGGCTCGCCGCGGTCTTCCGGCTGGTCGACGACATCAGCACGCCGGAGGTGGAGATCTCCCTGGAGGAGGCCTACCGCCGCCTCGCCGAGATCCGCCGCAACCGCCACCCGTACCCCACCTGGGTGCTCACCGCCGCCGCCGGGCTGCTCGCCGGAGCCGCCTCCACCCTGGTGGGCGGCGGGGTGACGGTGTTCTTCTGCGCCGCCCTCGGCGCCGTGCTGGGCGACCGGCTGGCCTGGTACTTCGCCGACCGCGGGCTGCCGGAGTTCTACCAGTTCGTGGTCGCGGCGATGCCCCCGGCCGCGATCGGGGTGGCCCTCAAGCTCGCCGAGATCGACGTCCGCGCCTCCGCCGTGATCACCGGCGGCCTGTTCGCCCTGCTGCCCGGACGGGCCCTGGTCGCGGCCGTGCAGGACGGCCTGACCGGCTTCTACATCACCGCGTCCGCCCGGCTGCTGGAGGTGATGTACCTCTTCATCGGCATCATCATCGGCGTCCTCGTGGTGATCTACGTGGGCCTCCAGTTCGGCGCCTCCCCGAACCCGGACGAGGTGCTCCAGATCCCCCACCGGCCGGTGCTGCAGACCCTCGCCTCGATGGTGCTGGTGTTCACGTTCGCGATCCTGCTCCAGCAGGAACGCTCCACCGTGTGGATCGTGACCCTGAACGGCGGGGTCGCCTGGATCACCTTCGGCGCGCTGCGGGCCGCCGGCCTGCCGCCGGTCCCGTCCACGGCGATCGCGGCCGGGCTCGTCGGCCTGTTCGGGCAGCTGTTCTCCCGGTACCGGTTCGCGTCCGCGCTCCCGTACGTCACCGCCGCCATCGGCCCGCTGCTGCCGGGTTCGGCGACCTACTTCGGGCTGCTGTCGATCGCCGAGAACCGGCTCGACAAGGGGCTGGCCTCGCTCACCAACGCCGCCGCGATCGCACTCGCGATCGCGATCGGCGTGAACCTGGGCTCCGAGGGCTCCCGGCTGTTCATGCGGATCCCGGGGGCCCGCAGCGCCGCCAAGCGCCGGGCGGCGGCGAAACGGACCCGCGGCTTCTGAGGCCCCCGGGGCGGGCCGGACGCACGTGTGCCCCGGAGACGGGCGTCTCCGGGGCACACGGGGCGTTGCGGGGCGCCCGCGGGTCAGCGCTTGGCGTGGCGGCCGCGCTGGCCGGGGGCGGGCGGCTGCTCCTCCACCGGGTAGCCGGGCTGCGCCGGGGCGGAGGCGGCGGCCTTCTTGGCCTTGCGGGCCTTCAGGAACTCGAAGATCACCGGGATCACGGAGATCAGCACGATGACGATGAAGATCGCCTCGATGTTGTTCTTGATGACGTCGAAGCGGCCGAGCTGGTAGCCGAGGACGGTGACGCCCGCGCCCCACGCGATGCCGCCGATGACGTTGTACGTGAGGAAGACCCGGTACTTCATCGCGCCGGCGCCCGCGACCATCGGGGCGAAGGTGCGGATGATGGGCACGAAGCGGGCGAGCACGATGGCCTTGGGCCCGTGCTTGTCCATGAACTCGTGCGCCGCGTCCAGGTTCTCCCGCTTGAAGACCTTGCTGTTCGGCCGGTTGAACAGCTTCGGGCCGAAGAACTTGCCGATCAGGTAGCCCACCTGGTCACCGATGATCGCGGAGGCCGCGATCAGCGTGCACACCAGCCACAGCGGCTCCTTGATGCTCCCGCTGGCCGTGAACAGACCCGCCGTGAACAGCAGGGAGTCACCGGGGAGGAACGCGAAGAGACCCGATTCCGCGAAGACGATGACCAGGATGCCGATCAGGCCGAACTCCCCGATCAGGTAGTCCGGCGACAGCCAATGCGGGCCGAGGGCAAGCGTGTAGAGGGGTTCCACGTTTCCGGGCTCTCCTGGATCAGCAGGGGGACGTCTGCGGTGGGGGACGCGACGATGCAGGCGGTCTCAATTATGAACGCACACCGCCCCCACCGGGTTCCAGGGACCGGAGGGGGCGGTACGGTGACGCCGCGACTACGCCTTGCGCACGGCGTTGGCGGTGATCGAGTCCCTCAGGTGCTCGGCCACCCCCTCGCCCATGGCCTCGTAGAACGCCTTGAACCGCTCGTCGGCGACGTACATCTCGCCCAGGCAGACGTGCATCTCGTAGCCGCACTCGTAGTAGCGGTCGCAGATGTGCCGCCGGTGCTCCTCGGCCATGTCCATGGCGGCCCCGCCGTCGGCGGGCTCGCCGGCCGCCACCAGGGCCGCGTACCGCGCACCCCAGTCGGCGACCTCGTCCTGGATCCGCTGCCAGTCCTCCTTGGTGTACGTGGCCGCCCGGCGCTGCGACTCGGCGTAGGCCTCGGTGCCGCCCCAGCGGCGCTCGGCCTCCTCCGCGTACTGCTCCGGGTCCTTGTCCCCGAACACCTCGAACCGCTCCTCGGGCGTGAGGTCGATGCCCATCTTCTTCGCCTCCATGGCGTGCTCCACGGCCTTGGCCATCTGCTGGAGCCGGGCGATCCGGTCGGTCAGGAGGGCGTGCTGCCGGCGCAGGTGCTCCCTCGGGTCCGATTCCGGGTCGTCCAGCAGGACCGAGACCTCGTCGAGCGGGAAGCCGAGCTCCCGGTAGAACAGGATCCGCTGCAGCCGGTCCAGGTCGGCGTCGTCGTAACGCCGGTGGCCCGCGCCGCTGCGGCCGCTCGGGGAGAGCAGGCCGATCTCGTCGTAGTGGTGCAGGGTGCGCACCGTCACTCCGGCGAAACCGGCGACCTGGCCCACGGAGTAGCCCATCGCTTCCGCTCCTTCGGTTGGGTACGCACTCCACTGTGGTTCCTCACGCCGCGTGAGGTGCAAGCCCCTTTTTCCCGGGGAGGGGCGGCCCGGGGAGGGGCGGCGGGCTCAGCCCATGGCCTTCGTGCCGTCCAGGGTCTCGCGGATGATGTCCGCGTGGCCCGCGTGCCGGGCGAACTCGCGGACCAGGTGCAGCAGCATCCAGCGCATGGAGACCGTGGCGTCCTGGGGGAACCACGGGGCCGGCGGCAGCGGGAACTCGTCGTCCAGGCTGGGGAGCGACTCGACGAAGCCGGTCGTCTGCTCCTTGACCGTGTCCCAGAAGGCGAGGGCGGACTCCAGGGTCTCCCCCTCGGTCAGCCGGAAGCCCTCGTGCCACTCCTCGGGGGCGCGCCGGTGCTCGTTGGGCTTCTGCTGGGCCAAGCGGAGCCAGTTCAGCTCCACCTCGGCCACGTGCTTGACCAGCCCGGCCAGGGACAGCTCGCTCGCGGTGGGCCGGCTCGCGGTCTGCTCCGCCGTCAGACCGGCCGCGGCCCGGCGCAGCGCCTCGCGCTGGTCCTCGACGAACAGGAGCAGGGTGGCGCGCTCGTCTCCCGCGACTTCCTGGGTGGGGTGTGCCATGACCGACCGCCTTCTCCGTGGTGGGGTGCGGGGTCTCCCCCGCCGACACCCACCACGTTACGAACCCTTGCGGTCAGAGCCTGTCCTTGATCGGGCCCTAGAACGGAAAAGTCGTCCGGCCGTGCTGGACGGAGATCCACTTCTGGGTGGTGAAGGCCTCCACCGTGGCCTCGCCGCCCAGCCGCCCCAGGCCCGAGGCCTTCTCCCCGCCGAAGGCGGCCAGCGGCTCGTCGCCGATGGTGGAGTCGTTGACGTGGATCATCCCCGTCTCGACGCGCTGCGCGAAGCGGACCCCGCGCTCGACGTCACGGGTGTGCACCGCGCCGCTGAGCCCGTACGGGGTGGCGTTGGCCAGGCGTACCGCCTCCTCCTCCCCGTCGAAGACGACCAGCAGGGCGACGGGGCCGAAGATCTCCTGCCCCAGCAGCGGGGAGTCCTCGGGGAGGCCGGCCAGGACGGTCGGCTCGACCAGGTTGCCGCGCGTAGAGCCCCGTACGAGGGCCGTGGCCCCGGACTCGACGGCGCGGTCCACGAGGGCGGTCAGGGCGTCGGCCTGGAAGGAGTTGATCAGGGGGCCGATGTGGGTGTCGGCCTCGCGCGGATCGCCCGTCTTCAGGGCGCGGACCCGGGCGGTGAACTTCTCGGTGAACTCCTCGGCGACGGCGGCGTCGACGAGGATCCGGTTGGCGGCCATGCAGACCTGGCCCTGGAAGACGAAGCGGCTGAAGACGGCCGCGTCCACGGCGTAGTCGACGTCGGCGTCGTCGAGGACGACCAGGGCGCTGTTGCCGCTGAGTTCCAGGACGGTCCGCTTGAAGTGGCGGGCGGCGACCGCGCCGACGTGCCGTCCGGTGCGGTCGGAGCCGGCGAAGGAGATGACCTTCGGGACGGGGTGGGTGAGGATCGCGTCGCCGATCTCGGCGATGTCCGTGACCAGGACGTTCAGCAGGCCGGCGGGCAGGCCCGCGTCCTCGAAGATCTTGGCGATGATCCCGCCGCCGGAGACGGGGGCGTTCTGGTTGGGCTTGATGACGACCGCGTTGCCGAGGGCCAGCGCCGGGGCGACCGACTTGAGGGTCACCAGGAGCGGGAAGTTGAAGGGGCTGATCACGGCGACGACGCCGACGGGCAGGCGCTGGACGCGGTTCTCCTTGCCCTCGATCGTCGAGGGCAGGATGCGGCCCTCGGGCCGGACGGCCAGCCGGATCGCCTCGCGCAGGAACTCCATCGCGAGGTGGACCTCGTACTCGGCCTTGGGACGGGTCCCGCCGAGCTCGTCGATCATCGCCTCGACGATCTCCTTCTGGCGCTCCTCGGTGATCCGCAGGGCGCGCTCCAGGACGGTGCGTCTCGCGTAGGGGTTGGTGGCGGCCCAGTCGCGCTGGGCCCGCTCGGCTGCCCGGTAGGCCCGGTCGACCTGCTCGACGGTGGCCACGGTGACGGCCGCGAGCTTCTCCCCGTTGTAGGGGTTGACGTCGATGATGTCCCACGAACCGGTGCCGGCCAGCCATTCGCCGTCTATGTACTGGTGAGCCAGGTCGGTGAATATGGACATGCCATCCCTTACTGCGAGCGCGCACCCCTGCGCTGCACCGGAGACCGATCGTTCTTCGTCGAGCACTGATCAGACGTCATAGTACGTGCGGTTCAAGACAGTTGGAGCAGTCCGCGCAGGAGATCCCGCGTCTGTCCGGGGTCGGGGCAGTCGGCCTGGAGCCGCTGCATCGCCCGGGCGTACTGCCCCACTTCCTCTTCCTTGTCCAGGTAGAGCGCGCTGGTCAGCTGTTCCAGATAGACGATGTCCTGCAGGTCGGACTCGGGGAAGCGCAGCAGGGTGAAGGCGCCGCTCTCACCGGCGTGGCCGCCGAAGGAGAAGGGCATCACCTGGAGCTGCACGTTGGGCCGCTGACTGATTTCGATCAGGTGTTCCAGTTGACCGCGCATCACGTCGCGGTCGCCGTACGGGCGGCGCAGCGCGGCCTCGTCGAGGACGGCGTGGAAGACGGGCGCGTTCTCGGAGACGAGCACCTTCTGGCGCTCCAGGCGCAGCGCGACCCGGCGGTCGATCTCGGCGGCGGAGGCGTTCGGCATGCCGCGCTTGACGACGGCCTGGGCGTAGGCCTCGGTCTGGAGGAGGCCGTGGATGAACTGCACCTCGTAGATGCGGATGAGGGAGGCCGCGCCCTCCAGTCCGATGTAGGTCTGGAACCACCCGGGGAGCACGTCCCCGTAACTGTGCCACCAGCCCGCGGCGTTGGCCTCGCGGACCAGCCCCAGGAGGGACTCCCGCTCCGCGCCGTCGGTGACCCCGTAGAGGGTCAGCAGGTCTTCGACGTCCCTGGCCTTGAAGCTCACCCTTCCCAACTCCAAGCGGCTGATCTTCGATTCGGATGCGCGGATCGAGTAGCCGGCCGCCTCACGGGTGATGCCGCGGGATTCTCGGAGTCGCCTGAGCTGTGAGCCCAGGAGGATGCGGCGCACCACAGAACCGCTGGCTTCTGCGGTCACTAGTCCTGCCCTCCCCATCGCAATGGTGTGCGCGTGGTGTGCGCGTGCCTCGTCGGGGCCCCCGTATCCCCGGTGCCGCAGTCTGCCACCAAAACGCATCGGCCCGTACTCGTTCTGTAACGGAATCCGGCGTCCCGGAAAAGAAGTCCGTAAGTATGCGTAGGAAGAAATGAGCAAGAACCGTCACGGGAGTGGACAGGTCCGGCGCGTGCACGTGCATCTGCCCTTGCATCCGGCTTCCGCATTCGGAACGATGGTGCCGCGCACCTGCGTGCTCTTCGCGCCGGCGCCGGACCCACCCCGCAGTTCTCTTTGGCCGAAGCCGACCGCTTCGTCCGCGAATCCCGGGAGTGCCTCGCATGGGGACGATTGGATCGGTCATGCTCGAGCCGTTACGGCAGGGGCTGCCCCCGGTCGATCCCACGGCCGTCTCCGGGTCCGCCTCCTGTGCCCTGCCGGCCCGCTTCGAAGCGGTGCGGGGCGCCCGCTCCTTCACCAGATCGACCTTGTCCCAGTGGGGCCTGGACGAGCGCTTCGACGACGTCGCGCTGGTGGTCTCCGAACTCGTCACCAACGCGCTGCGGCACGCCCTCCCCGACGACCCGCGGCCCTGCGGCGGCGAACAGCCGGAGTCGGCGGCGGTGCGGCTGCACCTGATGCGGTGGAGCACCCGGCTGGTGTGCGCGGTGCGGGATCCGAGCGAGGACCGGCCCGGGGGCTCGTTCGCGCCCGAGCGCACGGACGAGAACTGCGACCTGGAGTCGGGGCGGGGGCTGTTCCTGGTGGACTCCTACAGCGACAGCTGGGGCTGGCACCCGCTCGCGGGACGGCTCACCGGCAAGGTGGTCTGGGCGCTGTTCCTGCTCCGGGACTGACCGCGCCCCCAGGGGCTCATGACACGTACAACCGGCCGGGCCCGATCCTTTCGATCGGTCCCGGCCGGTGCACGTGCATGGCCTGATTCTCCGCGCTGTGCTTTCAGCCGATCAGATGATCGAACTCGCCGTCCTTGACGCCCAGCAGCAGCGCCTCTATCTCGGCCGGCGTGTAGACGAGCGCCGGTCCGTCGGGGAACCGCGAGTTGCGCATGGCGACGTCGCCGCCGGGCAGTTTGGCGAACTCCACGCAGGATCCCTGCGAGTTGCTGTGTCTGCTCTTCTGCCAGGTCAGCTCATACAGGGAAGTGAGTTCTGCAGCTGCCGTCCCGTTGTACGCGTGGTCCACAGGAAGCCCCCGATAGTGCAGATGTCAACTCCACCGGATCATAGCTGTGTTCACCACCGCATGCATGGGCAGATGCACGTGCACGCGCGGTACCGCAGTGATCACAGTCAGGGGCGGAGGGCCTGCGAGACCTCGTCCAGCGAGTCCAGCAGCCGCTCCGCCGCCTGGCGTACGACGCCCGATTCCGGCACGCGGTTCCCCCCGTCCAGCAGGGCCCGTACCCCGTCCCACTCCGGAACCCGGCGTTCCCGCACCGCCCGCGCCGCCTCCCCGGTCGCCTCCCGCAGCGCCCCGGCCAGCTCGGCCGCCCCCGGCGCGGGCGCGTGCGCCCGGTCCGGGAGGTGGGCCTCCAGCAGCATGGCGCCCCGCCCGAAGGCGGCCACCGCCTCCCCGGCCCCGTCGGCGGCCGCCCGGGACAGGCCCCGGTGGCGGACCGGCTCGCCCTCCGCCCGCGCGAGCGCCTCCTGCCAGGCGATGCGGGCGTCCCTGGCCGCCAGCAGCGCCTCCCGCACGTCCGCGCGCCGGGCCCCGGCCGGGTCGGCGTACTGCCCGAGCACCGCGGCCGCGTACCGCCCGTCGGCGGCGAGCCAGTCGGCCAGGCGGGTGCGCAGCCGCGGGGTCTCCCAGGCCGGGTACACGGCGTAGGCGAGCATCGCGAGGACCCCGCCGACGAGGGTGAGGGCGATCCGGTCGGGGACGGTCTGGTCCCAGCGGACCCCTCCCATGCCGAGCAGGAATACGACGTACGCGGAGACGAACACCTGCGAGACGGCGTACCCGGTGCGCATCAGCGCGTACATCAGCCCGGCGCTGACCACCGCGAGCAGCCCCGACAGGTACATCCCGGGCCGGGCGAGCTGGACGACCGCCGTGGCCGCGCCCACCCCGACCAGGGTCCCGCCGAAACGGGCGACGGCCCGGGACCAGGTCTGCGTGAAGTCGGGCCGCATCACCATCACCGACGCCATCGGCGCCCAGTAGCCGTGCCCGAACGGCAGCGCCTGCCCGATCAGGTACCCCGCGCACGCCGCCCCCGTCACCCGGACGGCGTGCCGCAGTACGGGTGAGCCCGGCCGCAGCTCGGCCCGTACCGCGCGCAGCACCAGCGGCACCAGGGCCGGCACGGTGGGCCGCAGCCGGGCCTCCCCGGGGTCGGCGGTGCGCCCGGTGCCCGGCTCGGCCGTCTCCAGCACGTCGTCCAGCAGCGCGGCGAGCCTGCGCGCGGCCCGCAGCGGCGCCCCCTCGAACACCTCCGGCGGGCCGGGGTCCTTCAGCACCTCCAGGGCCGGCCCGGGCAGCCGGACCGGGTCCCCGTGGCGGATGGCGTGCGCGGCGGCGTCGAGGACGGTCCCGGCGGCGTCCAGCAGCGCCCGCACCCGGTCCCGCCCCGGCCCCTCGGCGGGGGCCCCGACGGCCGGGTCGGCGAGGGAGGCCAGCACGGGCCGGATCCGCTCGGCCAGCCCCCGGGCCCCGTGCAGCTCGGCGGGGCGCCGACGGGCCTGGCGGGCGGTGACGGCGGCGGCGTCGCGGGCCTTCATCAGCGGCGCGGGGTCGAAGGCGCTGACGGGGTCGTGCCGCAGCCGGCGGGCGTAGTCGGCCTCGGCGGCGAGGGCGTCGGCCAGGGCGTCGCGCTGGGCGCCCCAGCGGCGGACGGGGAAGAGCACGATCAGCAGCGCCTGCACCACCCCGCCCGCGGCGATCATCGCGGCGTGCCCGGCGGCCTGCGGGACGGAGGTCGGCAGGGTGACGGTGACCAGCATGACGGCGACGTTGCCGGAGGCGATCATCCCGGCGGTGGGGCCGGCCGCCCACAGCAGCCCCGCCCCGAAGGCCCACAGGGCCAGCATCGGCAGGAACAGCCCCACGTCGGCGGAGCCGACCAGGTAGCCGAGGAAGGTGGAGACGGCCAGGGTCAGCCCGGACGCCAGGGCGAGCACCGGCCGGGGGCGCCAGCTCTGCTGGAAGGTGGCCACGGCGGCCATGAAGGCCCCGAACGCGGAACTCGCGGCCGCGCCCGGCCCCAGGAAGGCCAGCCCGGCCCCGATCACCACCGCCAGCCCGGCGGCGGCCCGCAGCGCGACGAGCGGCTCCAGCTTGCGCCGCTCGACGGTCATGGCCGCGCGCCCGGTGTCCTTCAGCGCGCGGAGCCAGCCCATGGCGCCGAGCCTAACGGCCCCGAAGGTTTTCAGGATTTCTTCAGATTTGTACGGGACCCTTGCCGCGCTGTTCGATGAGCCGAATCATCGATGCGTCCCCTGTCCCGCGCCCCTCACCCGAATGTAGGTACCCCATGCTGCGCAACGGCCTGGAGCCCTGGCACCTGATCATCGTCCTGGTGGTCTGCCTGATGCTGTTCGGTTCGAAGAAGCTGCCCGACATGGCCCGCTCCCTGGGCAAGTCGGCCCGCATCCTGAAGTCGGAAGCCCGGGCCATGCGCTCGGAGAACTCCCAGGACCCGGCCTAGCTAGCGCCCCTCCGGCAGGGAGGCCCGCTTCCCGCCCACGTGGGCGGCGTCGGCGGCCGCGGTCCCGTCCTCCCAGCCGGCGTGGTCGGTGGCCCCGCGCAGCCGCGTGGTCGTGGTCCGCGGGAACATCTCGTCGGCCCTGGACGTCACGGCCACGTCCCGGGCCACCAGCGCCGGCAGGTTGTCCGGGGCCTCGCCGGCCGTGTGCTCGGCGGTCTCGGCGAGACGCCGGCCGAGCCGGCTGGCGTAGGCGAGCAGGAACGACTGCCGGAAGGTCTTGGTCCGCTTGCGCCCGCCGGCCCGCTGGGCGGCCTCGGCCCGCGTCATGGCGGCCGTCCCCTGCACGAGCAGCGAGGTGTACAGCAGCTCGACGGCCTCCAGATCGCTCTCGAACCCGACGACGGTCGAGAACTCGAACGCGCTGTTCCACACCGCCCGGCAGCGGTTCGCGGTGGCCACCGCGTCCAGCAGCACCGCCTTGGCCTCCTCGTACGGGGGCTCCACCCCGATCCGGCAGGCCCCCGGCACCCGCACCGGCCCGCCGCCGCGCACCGCGAGCAGCGCCTCGTCCACGGTGTGCCGCGCCATCAGCTCCTGGGCCTTGGCACTGAGCGCCTCGGCCTCCTCCGGATAGGTGGTCGCCTCGGCCTTGGCGAGCAGCGCCCGGATCCGCCCGAGCATCCGCGGCTCGATGTGCGCGTGCTCCGCGAGGTCCCCGGCCGGGTCCCCGGGGACGGGCCCCACCGGCTCGATCGACGGCAGCCGGACCAGCAGCCGGTACAGCTCCAGGACGGCGGTGGCCAGGGTGAACCGGTCGGCCCGCTCACGCCGCGCGAGCGCCTCGGCGTACGCCTCGTCCCCGGACCACCACACCTCCCCGGCGCCCCACCCGTCGGGCAGCCGCCCGTACCGCCGCGCCTCGGCGGCGACCAGGTCCGCGAGGACCCGCTGGTGCACCTCCCCGAGGTCCCGCCGCACGAGCCGCTCCACATCGGCGGGCCGCCACCCCCGCTCCCAGCCCCGCCGCAGGAACCCCTCCCCGCGCCGCACCAGCTCCCGCCCGACGTCCCCCCACACCCCGGCGGCCAGCACGGAGGCCCCGCTGTCGAGCCCGGCATCGTCCTGGGCGTACAAGGCGGCGGCAAAGGCCCGGTCAACGAGGGCGGCAGTCTCACTCACCCTTTCAGGGTGTCACGGCCACATCAGCCAAAATCCAGCCCCGCCGGCGTTTGAGG
>NZ_JBHVUQ010000028.1:0-57926 GCF_042884105.1 Streptomyces sp. NPDC058157 | reverse complement strand
ACTCGGAGCACCCGGGACAGCCGGGTGTCCCGGGTCACCTGGGACAGCCAGGACACCCAGGGCACCCGGGACAGCCAGGGCACCCGGGCCTCCCCGGCGGCCCCGGCCGCTCCGGGGCCGCCGCCGCCCAGCCCGTGCTCCGGCTGGAGAACCTGGTCCGCACGCACGGCAGCGGCGCCACCGAGGTGCATGCGCTGCGCGGGATCGACCTCGCGGTCCACCCCGGCGAACTGGTCGCCGTGATGGGCCCCTCCGGCTCCGGCAAGTCCACCCTCCTGACCCTCGCCGGCGGGCTCGACACCCCCACCAGCGGCCGGGTCGTGGTCGAGGGCGTCGACATCACCACCGCCGGCCGCCGCAAACTGGCCGCGCTGCGCCGCCGCAGCATCGGCTACGTCTTCCAGGACTACAACCTCATACCGGCCCTCACCGCCGCCGAGAACGTCGCCCTGCCCCTGGAACTCGACGGGACCTCCGCCCGCAAGGCCCGCACCGCCGCCCTCGCCGCCCTGGAGGAGATCGGCCTGCGCGCCCTCGCCGACCGCTTCCCCGACGAGATGTCCGGCGGCCAGCAGCAGCGCGTGGCCATCGCCCGCGCCCTGGTGGGCGAACGCCGCCTGGTCCTGGCCGACGAACCCACCGGCGCCCTCGACTCCGAGACCGGGGAGTCCGTCCTCGCCCTGCTGCGGCTGCGCTGCGACGCGGGCGCGGCCGGAATCCTGGTCACCCACGAGCCCCGCTTCGCCGCCTGGGCGGACCGGGTCGTGTTCCTGCGCGACGGCAGCGTCGTCGACGAGACCCTGCGCAGCCACGCCGACTCGCTGCTCACCGGGCGGGCGGCCGGCCTGTGACCTCACCGCTCGCCTCCTGGTACCACTCGTGGATCGCGGCCCTGCGCATCGCCCGCCGCGACGCCTGGCGCGCCAAGGGCCGCAGCGCCCTGGTCCTCTCGATGATCGCCCTCCCGGTCGTCGGGGCCAGCGCCGTCGACCTCACCCTCCGCAGCGCCGAACTCACCCCCCAGCAGGTGATCTCCCGGCAGATCGGCGCCGCCGACGCCCGGATCGAGGAGAGGGGGCTGAACAGTCCGATCTACCAGCGCCCCGACGGGCAGAGCTACGCGCCGGTGGGCGGCTTCGACAAGTGGCGTCCCGACCCGGACAAGAAGACCGCACCGCTCAAGGACGCCGTCCCGGCCGGCGCCGAAACCGTCCAGATGAGCTCCTCCGACGTCAAGGTCCACACCCGGCACGGCCTGCTCGACACCCAGCTGCGCGAGCTCGACGTCCACCACCCGATGTCGCAGGGCATCTTCACGCCCCTGCGCGGCCGGCTGCCCCACGGCCCCGGCGAGGTCGTCGCCACCGCCGCCTTCCTGGAGCACTCGGGGCTCTACGTGGGCTCGTCCGTGACCCCCCGCGGCTCCACGGCCCCGTACCGGATCGTGGGCTCGTACGAGCTGCCCTCCGAGCTGCGGCGCGACGAGCTCCTCGCCCTGCCCGGCACCTTGCTGGCCCCGCTCGACAAGGCACTGTCGGCCACGGGAGCCCCCGGGCTGAACGTCAGCGACAGCTTCCTCGTGAAGGTCGGCGGTGCTGGTTTCACGTGGAACATGGTCAAGGAGACCAACGCCAAGGGCGCGCTCGTCCTCTCCCGCGCCGTGGTGGCGCACCCGCCCGCCGACTCCGAGGTACCGCTGTACGCGCAGGAGGGCAAGGAGCGCTTCGCCGGACCCGGCCTGAACGTGGGCCGGTTCACCGAGCAGGCCACCGTGGCCACCGTCGTGGGCCTGGCCCTGCTGGAGGTCTGTCTGCTCGCCGGGCCCGCCTTCGCGGTCGGCGCCCGGCGCTCGCGCCGTCAGCTGGGCCTGGTCGGCGCCAACGGCGGAGACAGGCGGCACATCCGGGCCATCGTCCTGTCCGGGGGCCTGGTCATCGGCGCCGTGGCCGCCGTCATCGGCTGCTCGGCCGGCATCGGCCTCACCGTCGGACTGCGGCCCTTCCTGGAGGACAGGATCGGCGTGCGCTTCGGCGGCTTCGACTTCCGCCCCGCCGAACTGCTCGGCATCGCCGTGCTCGCCCTGCTGACCGGCCTGCTGGCCGCGTTCGTCCCCGCCGTCACCGCCTCCCGGCAGACCGTCCTGGCCTCCCTCACCGGCCGGCGCGGCATCCGGCGCGCCAACCGGGTCCTGCCCCTGATCGGACTGCTCGCCGTCCTCGGCGGCGCCGCCGTCGCCCTCTACGGCACCCGCTTCCGGGTCAGCCCCACCCTCGTCGCGGCCGGCAGCGCCCTCGCCGAGCTGGGTGTCGTCGCCCTCACCCCGCTCCTGGTCGGCCTGTTCGGCCGGCTGGGCCGGTGGCTGCCGCTGTCGCCGCGGCTCGCGCTGCGCGACGCCGTCCGCAACCGGGGGCGCACGGCCCCGGCCGTGGCCGCCGTACTGGCCGCCGTCGCCGGAACCGTGGCGGTGTCCACGTACCAGCACAGCCAGGACGTCCAGGCCCGCCACGAGTACGTCGCCAAACTCCCCGACGGCGCCGGCCTGCTCAGCGTCAACGAGAACAGCGCCCACAAGGACGTGCCGACGGTCCGCGAGGTCCTCGGCAGGGACCTGCCGTTGGCGGTACGCGCCGACGTGGACCGCCTGGTGGTCGGCAACCCGAACTGCGAGGAGTACGGGACCTCCCCGGGCTGCGGACGGGTCGAGCTGATCGTCCCCAAGGAACAGCGCTGCCCGCTCTACGAGTCCGAGCACGGCCCCGCCGACTTCCCCCCGGCGGAGGCCAAGAAGCTGCGCCAGGACCCGCGCTGCGCCATGCCGGACCGCCCCGGCGCCTCGTTCAAGACGATCGTGGCGGACGAGAAGCTCCTCCAGGTCCTGGCGGTCACCGACCCCGGCTCGGTGGCGGCCCTCAAGGCGGGGCAACCGGTCTCCTTCGACCGTCGCGACGTGAAGGACGGGAAGGTCACCCTCCGGCTGATCACCGACCCGGAGGCCGCGCGGAAGGCCTCCGCGACCCACGCCGAACTGCCCGGACAGGACAAGGTCCTCACCGTCCACCAGGCGCCCGAGGGCGTCCGGTCCTGGGGAGTGGGGCTCGTCCTGCCACCCTCCGCCGCGAAGGCCGCGGGCATCGCCACGGCCCCGCTCGGGGCGTACTTCAGCCTGGAGAAGGCCGCCACGACCGAGCAGCGGCAGCGGCTGGACGGGGAGATCGACCGGATGGGCGCCGACGTCCGCGTCACGATCGAACGCGGCTACCAGAGCGAGAGCACCATCGGCGTGCTGGCCCTCGCCGTCTTCGCCGGCCTGGTCACCATCGGCGCGGCGGGCATCGCGACGGGGCTGGCCCAGGCGGACTCCGAGGCCGACCTGAAGACCCTGGCGGCGGTCGGCGCGGCCCCACGGGTACGGCGCACCCTCAGCGGCTTCCAGTGCGGGGTGGTGGCCCTGATGGGCGTCGTCCTCGGCTCGGCCGCGGGCATCCTGCCGGCGGTCGGCCTGCGCCTCACCCAGGAACGCGAGCAGCAGAGCCTGCTGCTGCGCAGCATCGAGATGGGCTACTCCTCGCCGGACGAGTCCCTCTACGTCCCGATCGCCGTGCCCTGGGAGACCCTGGCCGGCCTCCTGGTCCTCGTCCCGCTGGGCGCGGCCCTGCTGGCCGCCGCGGTCACCAGGTCGAGCGGGGCCCTGGCCCGCCGCGCGACCGGATGACGTTGCCGCCCCCGCACAGGGTGGATCACGCCCGTGCGGGGGCACACCGTGTGAGAACGAAGGTGTGCGAGAGAATGACGGCATGGAGATGCCGAGGAGTGAACGGTCGCAGGACAGTCCCCCGCACGTCCTGATCGTGGGACAGGACGGGGAGGCGGTCGGCGGCGCCGATGACGAGTCGCGCGAGGTCCCGGTGACGGAGATGGTCGAACAGCCCGCCAAGGTCATGCGGATCGGCAGCATGATCAAGCAACTTCTGGAAGAGGTCCGCGCCGCACCTCTGGACGAGGCCAGCCGGGTCCGTCTCAAGGACATCCATGCGGCGTCGGTGAAGGAACTGGAAGACGGCCTGGCTCCGGAGCTGGTCGAGGAACTGGAGCGCCTCTCCCTCCCGTTCACGGAGGAGGCGATCCCCTCCGAGGCCGAACTCCGTATCGCCCAGGCCCAGTTGGTCGGATGGCTGGAAGGCCTCTTCCACGGCATCCAGACGGCCCTGTTCGCCCAGCAGATGGCGGCGCGGGCCCAACTGGAGCAGATGCGCCGCGCCTTGCCCCCCGGCGGCCCCCACGAGGACGACGAAGACGGCCCCCACGGAGCGATCCGCTCGGGCCCGTACCTGTAGGAACCCGGGCGGGGCTGTCTTCAGCCCCGCCCGGGCCCCTCCCGGCGTTGGCCGGGGGAGTTCGAGGCGCGGGGTCCGGGGCGGGGCGGGGAGCAGCCCCCGCGCAGGGGCACACCCGCAGCCCCCGCCCCCACCGCATAAGCAACCGGTAAGCGGCCTCCCCCGGCCCCGCCACCGCCCCCGCATACTCGGGGACATGAGCTACGACGCCATCGTCCTGGCCGGCGGCGCCGCAAGGCGCCTGGGCGGGGCCGACAAGCCCGCCCTCCCGGTAGGCGGCCGCACCCTCCTCGACCGTGTCCTGGCGGCCTGCCAGGACGCCGCCGCCACCGTCGTCGTCGGCGCCCGCAGGCCCACTGCCCGCCCCGTCGACTGGACCCTGGAGTCCCCGCCCGGCGGCGGCCCGGTGGCCGCACTCCACGCCGGGCTGCGGCGCACCACCGCCCCCGTGGTCCTCGTGCTCTCCGCCGACCTGCCCTTCCTCGACCGCGACACCGTCCGCGCCCTGCTGACGGCGGCCGCCGACGGCCCGGGCGACGGGGCCCTGCTACGGGACCCCGAGGGCCGTGACCAGCCCCTCGTCGCCGCCTACCGCGCCGAGTCCCTGCGCCGCGAGATCGCCCTGCTCGCGACCGAGCACGGCACCCTCCACGGCCTCCCCCTCAAGGCCCTCACCGCCGAACTGGACCTGGCCAGGGTCACCGCCGCTGCGCCACTCGCCTCCTTCGACTGCGACACCTGGGAGGACCTGGCGACGGCCCGCGCCCGGATCAGGGAGCATGGGAACGTGCTGGATCAATGGATCAACGCCGCCAAGACCGAGCTCGGCATCGACCTCGACGTCGACACCAAGACCCTGCTCGACCTCGCCCGTGACGCCGCCCACGGTGTCGCCCGGCCCGCCGCCCCGCTGACGACCTTCCTCGTCGGCTACGCGGCCGCCCGCGCCGAGGCCGCCGGCGCCGACCCCGCCCAGGCCGTCGCCGAGGCCTCCCGCAAGGCCGCCGACCTGGCGCTGCGCTGGGCGGCGGAAGCCGGGTCCCCCGCCCCCACCGACCCCGAGGGGAACGGCTCTCCGTGACCCGTACCGACGCCGACGGCGCCCTCGACGAGGCCCTGGCCCTGGTCAGCCGCGCCCCCGCCGCCGAGGGCGGCGCGGGCGGCCACCGCGCCACCGCCTGGCAGCGCGCCCGGGAGACCGCCGCCCTGGCCGGCACGACCGTGCGGCCCCGCAGCCACCGGGTGGCCCTCGCGGAGGCCCTCGGAGAGGTGCTGACCACCTCCCTGGACGCCCTCGGCGACCTCCCCTCCTTCGACACCTCCGCCATGGACGGGTGGGCGGTCGCGGGGCCCGGCCCCTGGGCGATCCGCCCCGGCGACGGGGTCCTCGCCGGCGGTACCGGCGAGGGATCCTCCGTGCGCCTCGCCGACGGCGAGGCCGTCCGGATCGCCACCGGCGCCCGGATCCCGGCCGACACCACCGCCGTGATCCGCAGCGAGCACGCCCGCGAGTCCGGCAGCCAGCTGTACGCCACCCGCCCCGTCGGCACCGGCCAGGACATCCGCCCGCGCGGCCAGGAATGCCGCTCCGGCGACCCGCTGCTCCCGGCCGGCTCGCTCGTCACCCCCGCCGTCCTCGGGCTGGCCGCGGCCGCCGGGTACGACGAGCTCGTCACCCGGCCCCGGCCCCGCGTGGAGATCCTCGTCCTCGGCGACGAGCTCCTCACCGAGGGCCTCCCGCACGACGGGCTGATCCGCGACGCCCTCAGCCCCATGCTGGCCCCCTGGATCAGCCGCATCGGGGCCGAGGTGGTCTCCACCCGGCGCCTCGGCGACGATCCCGCCGGAGCCGAGGCCCTCTTCCAGGCCGTCAGCGGCTCCACCGCCGACCTGGTGATCACCACCGGCGGCACCGCCTCGGGCCCCGTCGACCATGTCCACCCGGTCCTGGAACGGGCCGGCGCCGAACTCCTCGTGGACGGGGTCGCCGTGCGCCCGGGGCACCCGATGCTGCTGGCCCGCATCGGCGACCGTACGGACGGCCGCCACGTGGTCGGCCTGCCGGGCAACCCGCTCGCCGCCGTGTCCGGCCTGTTGACCCTGGCCGAGCCGCTCCTGCGGGCCCTCGCCGGCCGCCGCCAGCGCCCCCGCTACGCCGTGCCCGTCCAGGGCGACGTGCCGGGGCACCCGTACGACACCCGGCTGGTGCCGGTCCTGCTGACCGACGAGCACGCCGTACCGCTGCGCTACAACGGCCCGGCCATGCTGCGCGGGGTGGCCGCCGCCGACGCGCTGGCCGTCGTACCGCCGCACGGCGCGCAGAACGGGCAGGAACTGGAGGTCCTGGACCTGCCGTGGGCCGCGGGGGGATGTTTCACGTGAAACTCCACGGCCAGGACGCGATGGCGCGCGGGGCGGACGAGAGGCTCGTCGCCCGCAGGATCAAGCTCCCCAAGAGGGTCGTGGAAAGGCCGCTGCGGCAGGTCACGCGCCGACTGCTGATGGCCCTGTTCGTGCTGTGCCTGACCGTCCTGATCGTCTGGCTCGACCGGGAGGGGTACCACGACAACGCCAACGACTCGGTCGACTTCCTCGACTGCGTCTACTACGCGACCGTCACCCTGTCGACCACCGGCTACGGCGACATCGTCCCGTACAGCGACAGCGCCCGGCTGGTCAACGTCCTGCTGATCACCCCGCTGCGCGTGCTGTTCCTGATCATCCTGGTCGGCACCACGCTGGAAGTCCTGACCGAACGCACCAGGGAAGAGTGGCGGTTGAACCGCTGGAGGAAGAACTTGCGCGAGCACACGGTCGTCGTCGGCTTCGGCACCAAGGGCCGCTCGGCGCTGCAGACCCTGCTGGCGACGGGCCTCCAGAAGGAGCAGGTCGTCATCGTCGACCCCAGCGCCAAGGTCATCGACATGGCCAACTCCGAGGGGTTCACGGGGGTCGTCGGCGACGCCACCCGCTCGGACGTACTGCTGCGCGCCGAACTCCAGAAGGCCCGTCAGGTCATCATCGCCACCCAGCGGGACGACACGGCGGTCCTGGTGACGCTGACGGCCCGGCAGCTCAACCGGGGCGCGAAGATCGTGACGGCGGTCCGCGAGGAGGAGAACGCGCCGCTGCTGAAGCAGTCGGGCGCCGACGCCGTCATCACGAGCGCGAGCGCGGCCGGCCGGCTGCTGGGGCTGTCCGTGCTCAGCCCTCGGGCGGGCGCGGTGATGGAGGACCTGATCCAGCAGGGCAGCGGCCTGGACCTGATCGAGCGTCCGGTGAACCGGGCGGAGGTCGGCCGGGGCGTCCGGGAGACCGACGACCTGGTGGTCAGCGTGGTGCGCGGGCACCGGCTGCTGCCGTACGACGATCCGCACGCGAGTCCCCTCCAGCTGACCGACCGTCTGATCACCATCGTCCGTGCCACTCCCCCGACGACCCCTCAGGTCACGCTCGGCCCGGCGGAGTAGCGGGCGCGGTAGATTCCGGGCCATGCATGCGATCACCATCGAGCAGCCGGGCGGCCCCGAGGCCCTCGTCTGGGCCGAAGTACCCGATCCGGTGGCGGGCGAGGGCGAGGTGCTCGTCGAGGTCGCGGCGAGCGCCGTGAACCGCGCCGACGTCCTGCAGCGGCAGGGCTTCTACGATCCTCCGCCGGGGGCTTCGCCCTATCCCGGCCTGGAGTGTTCCGGACGCATCGTGGCGCTCGGGCCCGGGGTGTCGGGCTGGGCCGTGGGCGACGAGGTGTGCGCGCTGCTGTCGGGCGGCGGGTACGCGCAGAAGGTCGCCGTCCCGGCGGGGCAGCTCCTGCCGGTCCCGCAGGGCGTGGACCTGGTGGCGGCGGCGGCCCTGCCGGAGGTCGTCGCGACGGTGTGGTCCAACGTGTTCATGGTCGCCGGACTCCGCCCGGGCGAGACCCTGCTGGTGCACGGCGGTTCCAGCGGCATCGGCACCATGGCGGTCCAGCTGGGCAAGGCCGTGGGCGCGCGGGTGGCGGTGACGGCGGGCGGCAAGGAGAAGCTGGAGCGCTGCGCGGAGCTGGGCGCGGACATCCTGGTCGACTACCGCGAGCAGGACTTCGTGGAGGAGCTCAAGGCCGCGACCGACGGGGCCGGGGCGGACGTGATCCTGGACATCATGGGCGCGAAGTACCTGAGCCGGAACCTGGAGGCGCTGGCCATGAACGGCCGGCTCGCGGTGATCGGCTTCCAGGGCGGGGTGAAGGCGGAACTGGACCTGCGCATGCTGCTGGCGAAGCGCGGCGCCATCACGGCCACCTCGCTGCGGGCCCGCCCGCTGGAGGAGAAGGCGGCCATCATCGCGGCGGTCCGCGAGCACGTCTGGCCCCTGATCGACTCCGGCCGGGTCCGCCCGGTGGTCCACGCCACGTACCCCGTCACGGAGGCCGCGGAAGCCCACCGGGTCCTGGAGGCCAGCACACACGTGGGCAAGCTCCTCCTCACATTCTGACCCTCCGGGACAACTCAGCGCAGGGCGGCGGCGACCAGCCCCGCCGGTGTCTGAGGCGCGGGGCCGGGGGCGGAGCCCCCAGGGGGTCCGGGGCGCTACCCCTGGGGGTGCCCCCAGGGGTAGCTGGGGGAGATACGGAGAAGGGGTGGGGCGGGGAGACGGCTCCGCGCGGCGGCGCCCCTCCCCGACCCCCCTACAGGGACCTCAGCAGCACCGCCGGATTCTCGACGCAGTCGGCCACGTACCGGAGGAACCCCCCTGCGGTCCCCCCGTCACACACCCGGTGGTCGAACGTCAGCGACAGCTGGACGACCTGACGGACCGCCAGCTCGCCCTGGTGCACCCACGGCTTCGGGATGATCCGTCCCACCCCCAGCATCGCCGCCTCCGGGTGGTTGATGATCGGCGTGGAGCCGTCCACCCCGAACACCCCGTAGTTGTTGAGCGTGAAGGTGCCCCCCGTGAGGTCCGACGGGGCCAGCTTCCCGGCCCGCGCCAGCTCCGTCAGCCGGGCGAACTCCGCCGACAGGGACTCCGGGCTGCGCGTCTGGGCGTCGCGGACGACGGGGACCATCAGCCCCCGCTCGGTCTGCGCGGCGAAGCCGAGGTGCACGGCCGGGAGCCGGACGATCTCCTTCGCCGCGAGGTCCACCGTGGAGTTGAGCTCCGGGTACCGGGCCAGCGCGGCCGTGCAGATCCGGGCCAGCAGGGCCAGCACCGAGATCTTCGGGCCGTCCACCGCGTTCATCGCGGCCCGCGCCGCCATCAGCTCGGTGGCGTCCGCGTCGACCCAGCAGGTGGCCTCGGGGATCTCGCGCCGGCTGCGCGAGAGCTTCTCCGCCACGGCGCCGCGCAGCCCCTTGAGGGGGATCCGCTCGCCCTGCGCGGCCACCGGGACGGTCGCGGCCGCCGGGGCGGCCACGGGCTCCGGAGTCCGCAGCGCGGCCTCCACGTCGGCCCGCAGGATCAGGCCCTCCGGCCCGGACCCGCGCAGCGCCCGCAGGTCGACCCCGTTGTCCCGGGCCAGCTTGCGCACCAGCGGCGAGATGACGGGCACCGGCCCGGCGGGAGCCGCCGGAGCCGCCGGGACCGGGACCGGAGCCGCGACCGGGACCGGCGCCGCGACGGGCGCCGAAACCGCGGCGGTAACGGGTCGCACCCGCCGCCGACGCGCCGGGCGCGAGTGGTCCGAGCCGTACCCGATCAGCGGCCGGGGCGCGTTGGCGGAGCCCTCGGCCTCCGCCTCGGCGGCCGGCGCCTGCCCGGCCCCGCCGGGCGCCGACACCGCGCCCACCGCCACGGTGATCAGCGGGGCGCCGACCGGCAGCTCCTCGCCCTCCTCGCCGAACCGGGCGGTGACCACACCGCCGTACGGGCAGGGCACCTCCACCATCGCCTTGGCCGTCTCGACCTCGACGACCGGCTGGTCGATGGCGACGACGTCGCCCACCGCCACCAGCCACCGCACGATCTCGGCCTCGGTCAGCCCCTCGCCGAGGTCCGGCAGCTTGAACTCCATGACCTGCGGCATCAGTTCTCCCACTGCAGGCGGGCCACCGCGTCCAGGATCCGCTCCACACCGGGCAGGTGGTGCTTCTCCAGCATCGGCGGCGGGTAGGGGATGTCGAAGCCCGTCACGCGCAGCACCGGCGCCTCCAGGTGGTGGAAGCAGCGCTCCGTCACCCGGGCGGCGATCTCCGCACCCGGGCCGCCGAAGCCGCCGGCCTCGTGGACCACGACCGCGCGCCCGGTGCGGCGCACGGAGGCGACGACCGTCTCCTCGTCGAAGGGGACGAGCGAGCGCAGGTCCACCACCTCCAGGTCCCAGCCCTCCTCGCGGGCCGCCTCGGCCGCCTCCAGGCAGACCGGCAGCGAGGGCCCGTACGTGATCAGGGTGGCGCTCGTACCGGCCCGGCGGACCAGGGCCTTGCCGATGCCCGGGACGGCCGCGGGGGCCTCCGGCGACCACTGCGACTTGGACCAGTAGAGCCGCTTGGGCTCCAGGAAGACCACCGGGTCGTCGCTCGCGATCGACTCGCGCAGCAGCCCGTACGCGTCCTCGACCGTCGCCGGGGTCACGACGGTGAGCCCGGGGGTGGCCGTGTAGTAGGCCTCGGAGGAGTCGCAGTGGTGCTCGACGCCGCCGATGCCGCCGCCGTACGGCACGCGGATGGTGATCGGCAGCGGCATCTTGCCGCGGGTGCGGTTGCGCATCTTCGCCACGTGCGAGATGAGCTGCTCGAAGGCCGGGTAGGCGAACGCGTCGAACTGCATCTCCACGACCGGCCGCAGCCCGTACATGGCCATGCCGACGGCGGTGCCGAGGATGCCGGCCTCCGCGAGCGGGGTGTCCGTGACCCGGTCCTCGCCGAACTCCTTCGCGAGCCCGTCGGTGATCCGGAAGACCCCGCCGAGCGCGCCGACGTCCTCGCCCATCACGTGGACCGTGGGGTCCTCGGCCATCGCGTCGCGCATGGCCCGGGTCAGCGCCTGCGCCATGGTCGCGGGCTTGACCGCCTGCTGAGCCACCGTGGTCATGCGTCGTCCTCAGCTTCCAGTTCCGCGCGCAGCATGGCGGCCTGCTCGCGCAGCCGGCCGGTCTGCTCGGCGTAGACGTGCGCGAAGAGGTCCATCGGGTTCAGTACGGGCTCGGCGTTCATCCGCTCGCGCAGGTCCGCGGCCATCGCCTCGGCCGCGTCGCGCGCCTCCTGGACGCCGGCCTCGTCGAGCCAGCCGCGTCCGGTCAGCTCGCGCTCCAGCAGCTCGACCGGGTCGTGCGCCTTCCAGGCCTCGACCTCGGAGTCGGACCGGTAGCGGGTCGCGTCGTCGGCGTTCGTGTGGGCCTCCATCCGGTAGGTGACGGCCTCGATCAGGGTCGGGCCGCCGCCCGCGCGAGCCCGCTGCACGGCCTCGGTGAGCACCTCGTGGAGCGCGGCGACGTCGTTGCCGTCGACCAGCCGGCCCGGCATCCCGTAGCCCACGGCCTTGTGGGCCAGGGTCGGGGCGGCCGTCTGCTTGGCGAGCGGGACGGAGATGGCGAAGCCGTTGTTCTGGACCAGGAAGACCACCGGGGCCTGCCAGACGGCCGCGAAGTTCAGCGCCTCGTGGAAGTCGCCCTCGCTGGTGCCGCCGTCGCCGACCATGGCGAGCGCGACGACCTCGTCCCCGCGCAGCCGCGCGGCGTGCGCGACGCCGACCGCGTGCGGGAGCTGGGTGGCGAGGGGGGTGCAGAGGGGGGCTATGCGGTGCTCGCGCGGGTCGTAGCCGGTGTGCCAGTCGCCGCGCAGCAGGGTGAGCGCCTCCACGGGATCCAGTCCGCGCGCCACGGCCGCGAGGGTGTCGCGGTAGCTGGGGAACAGCCAGTCCTGCTCCTCCAGGACCAGCGCGGCCGCGATCTCGGCGGCCTCCTGCCCGACGGTGGAGGGGTACACGGCGAGACGGCCCTGCCGGGTCAGCGCGGTGGCCTGCGCGTTGTAGCGGCGCCCCCGCACCAGCTCCGCGTAGTAGCGGCGCATCAGCGCGGGGTCGAGGTGCTCGGCGGCCGGCGTGCCCAGGACCCGGTGGGGCTCCGGGTCCGGAAGCAGCGGAGCGGCCTCCGTGCGGGGCCTCCAGGCGGGCGGCGGGGTGACACGGTGGGACGCACCGGCACCGGGCAGCTCTTGGACCGTCATGGCGGCGTACACCTCCTCGTGGGAAGCGGGCGAAGGGACTCCCCGGTTGTGGGGTGCCTCACCTACCGATTGTTCGGTCGTCGGCGCAATTTGGCTACAGGCGGCTCCAGGCTGTGGACAAACTGGCGACGGGGCCCTGGGATGGGTGCAGGACGTCCAGGAGAGGGAGGCAGTGGGCAATGCCGGATGAACAAATGGCCGGAACGGGCTCCGTACCGGCTTCGGCGGGGGGTACCCCGATGACGACGCCATCGGCCCCGTCGGGCCCGCCGGCCCCGTCGACCCCCTCGGTGCCGCCCGTCCCTCCGGTCCCGCCCGTCCCGCCCCGCCCCCTCGACCCGATCGACCGGTCGATCATGCGGCTGCTCCAGGCCGACGGCCGCGCCTCGATAAGGTCGGTGGCCGAGCAGGTGCACGTCTCGCGCGCGAACGCGTACGCCCGGATCAACCGGCTGATCGACGACGGGGTGATCCGCGGGTTCACCGCCCGGGTGAACCACGAACGCGCAGGTCAGGGCGCATCCGCCTATATCACCTTGAAGATCGTCCAGAACTCCTGGCGAACGGTGCGCGAGAAGCTGCGCGAGCTGCCGGGCGCCGCCCACATCGCGCTCGTCAGCGGGGATTTCGACGTCCTGCTGCTGGTCCACACGGCTGACAACCGGACCCTGCGGGAGCTGGTGCTGACCCGCCTGCAGTCCATCCCGGAGGTGCTCTCCACCCGGACGCTGCTGGTGTTCGAGGAAACGGACCTGCTGGATCCGGGCCCGGGCGGCGGCGGCCCGGCGCTCTCGGAGGACTGAACGGCGGAGGGGGCGGCGCCCGCCCCCCTCCGGTACGCCCGTCAGGACTTCGCGCGCAGGCCGTCCAGGGCCATGCCGACCACCGCGTCCGCGAGCTGGTCGGGGGTCGTGCCCGGGTGCGGGCGGTACCACTCGACCAGCGAGTTGACCATGCCGAACAGCAGCCGGGTGGCCAGCCGGATGTCCACGTCCGACCGCAGGTCCCCGTCCGCCGCGGCGGCCTTGAGCAGCTCCGCCACCTGGTGGTCGAACTCGCGGCGGCGCTCCAGCGCCCAGCGCTCGGTGCGGGTGTTGCCGCGCACCCGCAGCAGCAGGGTGACGTAGGGGAGTTCCGCGACCAGGACCTCCACCGTGCGGCGGGTGACGTACTCGACGCGCGCGACCGCCCGGCCGCGCAGGGCGCCCGGTTCCTCCAGCACGGCGAAAAGCTCGTCCAGCGCCCGGCTGACGGCCCGGTGCAGCAGCTCCTCCTTGCCCGCCACGTGGTGGTAGATCGAGGACTTCGAGATGCCGGCCGCCTTGGAGAGGTGCTCCATCGACGTGCCGTCGTAGCCGCGCTCGTTGAAGACCCGCACCGCCACCGACAGGAGCGTCTCGGGGGTGTAGGTGTCCCGCCTGGCCGTGGTCATCCGGTGCCCTCCTCCGCCGCCTCCGCGGCCTCCTCCGCTTCGCCGTCGTCCGCGTAGCCCAGTTTGAAGAGGGCCAGCGAGGGGGCGTAGCGGCCCCCGGGACAGCGCTCGTCCAGGTGGTGCAGGAGGTCGTACGCCCAGTCCCGGCCGACCCGCCCGTGCCATTCGGAGGGGCCCAGCGGGTAGTTGACGCCGAGCCGCATCGCGGTGTCGATGTCCTCGGCGGAGGCCACCCCGCGCGCGACGGCGTCGGCCGCGAGGTCGATCAGCATGGCCACGGTCCGGGCGACGATCATCCCGGGGACGTCGCCGATGACGGAGACCTGCTTGCCCAGCTTCTGGAAGAGGCCGACGGCCTCGGCGAGGGTGCGCTCGCTGGTGTCTTCGCCCGCCGACAGGGCGATCCGGGTCGCCCCGCGGTAGTCCAGCGCGAGGTCGAAGTAGACGACGTCGGTGAACTCGACGGCCGTCTTGCCGTCGGCGAGCACCAGCTGGCCCTCGCCGGGCAGCTGGATGTACGGGCCGCCGTGCGCGGTGGAGGACACCGCGATCCCGGCCTCCTCGATCAGCTCCGCCAGCGCGGCGGCCGGGCCGAGGTCGCCGACGACGGTCACCTTCTCCGGCGCCTCCTCGGGCCCGGCGGTGTGCGGCGCCGGCGGCTGCGCGCCCTCGCCGTACGGGTACCAGCCGTGCCCGGACTTGCGGCCGAGGCGGCCCGACTGGACGAGGCGGCGCTGGGCGAGCGAGGGGGTGAACTTCGGGCTGCGGAAGAAGGACTCCCACACCGAACGGGTGACGGCCTCGTTGACGTCCTGGCCGATCAGGTCGGTCAGCGCGAACGGGCCCATCCGGAACCCGCCGCTCTCGCGCAGGACCGCGTCGATGGTCGCCGGGTCGGCGCCCTGCTCCTCGTAGACGGCGAAGGCTTCGGCGTAGAAGGGGCGGGCGATCCGGTTGACGATGAAGCCGGGGGTGTCGGCGCAGCGGACCGGGGTCTTCCCCCAGCCCAGGACCGTGCGGTACGCGCGCTCGGCGGCGGCCGGGTCGGTGGCGGAGCCGCTCACCACCTCGACGAGGGGGAGCAGCGGGGCCGGGTTGAAGAAGTGCAGGCCGAGGAAGCGGCCGGGGTGCGCCAGACCGGCGGCGAGCTCGGTGACGGAGAGGGAGGAGGTGTTGGTGGCCAGCAGGGCGTCCGGCGAAACCACCTCTTCGAGTGCCGCGAAGAGGGCCTGCTTGACGGTGACGTCCTCCACGACGGCCTCGATGACGAGGGCGGCGTCGGCGAGGCCGGCCAGGCCGTCGGCGGCGCCGATCCGGCCGGCGGCGTCCTCCGCCTCGGCCCGGTCGAGGCGGCCCTTGGCGGCCATCCGCTCGACCCGGTCGCGGACCAGCGCGGCGCCGGTGGCGGCGAGGGCGGCGTCGATGTCGTGGATCAGCACGCGGTGACCTGCGAGGAGGGCCACCTGGGCGATGCCCTGGCCCATGGTGCCGGCGCCGACGACCGCCACAGTGCGGGACCGCTCGATTGCTGTCATGTCCTGATCCTCCCGCACGGGGTTGTCCACAGGTCCTGCCGGGCCCTCTTGTCCCGACCGATCGTTCGGTTACTCTAACTCCAGTCTGCTCGTCTTCACCCGCCCCTGCCCGATCCCGCGCTGAGAACCAGCCCGATCCCGCCCGGCTCAACGAGGAGTTGGTCCCTGATGGCCGCCGAGCTCACCCTCTCCCAGCTCACCGAGAAGCACCGGCCCACCCTGGACCAGGCGCTGGCTGCCATCCGCAGCCGCGCCTACTGGTCCCCGCACCCCGAGCACCCCAAGGCCTACGGGGAGACCGCCCCGGCCGACGGGCTCGCCGCCTTCGAGGCCGTCCGCGGCACCCGCTTCGACCTCGACCAGCCCGGCACCGACGGCTGGACCGGCGGAGAGGTCTCGCCGTACGGCCCGGAGCTGGGCGTGGAGTACCCGCACGCCGACGCGGACGTGCTGCTGCCCGCGATGAAGGCCGGCATCCCGGCCTGGCGCGACGCCGGCCCCGAGGCCCGCGCCGCCGTCTCCATCGAGATCCTGTCCCGCATCTCGGCCCGCACCCACGAGTTCGCGCACGCGGTGATGCACACCAGCGGCCAGGCCTTCATGATGGCGTTCCAGGCGGGCGGCCCCCACGCGCAGGACCGGGGCCTGGAGGCCGTCGCCTACGCGTACGAGGAGCAGACCCGGGTCCCCGGCCAGGCAGACTGGTCCAAGCCGCAGGGCAAGCGCGACCCGCTGGAGCTCGGCAAGACCTTCACGGCGGTGCCCCGCGGCATCGCCCTGATGATCGGCTGCAACACCTTCCCCACCTGGAACGGCTACCCCGGCCTGTTCGCCTCCCTCGCCACCGGCAACGCCGTCCTGGTCAAGCCGCACCCACGCGCCGTCCTCCCGCTGGCGCTCACGGTCAAGGTGGCCCGCGAGGTGCTGGCCGAGGCCGGCTTCGACCCGAACCTGGTGGCCCTCGCCGTCGAGCGGCCGGGCGAGGGCATCGCCAAGACCCTCGCGGTCCGCCCCGAGATCAAGCTGATCGACTACACCGGCTCGACGGAGTTCGGCGACTGGCTGGAGACCAACGCCCGCCAGGCGCAGGTCTACACGGAGAAGGCCGGCGTCAACACGGTCGTCGTCGACTCGACCTCCGACTACAAGGGCATGCTGTCCAACCTGGCCTTCTCGCTCTCCCTCTACAGCGGCCAGATGTGCACCACCCCGCAGAACCTGCTGATCCCCCGCGAGGGCATCGCGACGGACGCCGGCCACAAGTCGTACGGCGAGGTCGTCGCCGACCTCGCCGCCTCGGTCGGCGGCCTGCTGGGCGACGACGCCCGGGCCAACGCCCTGCTGGGCGCCCTGGTCAACCCGGACGTCAAGGCCCGCCTGGAGGCGGCGGCCGGCCTGGGCGAGGTCGCGCTGGCCTCCCGCGAGGTGGCCAACCCCGAGTTCCCGGACGCGGTCGTGCGCACCCCGGTCATCGTCAAGCTGGACGCCGGCAAGCCCGACCCGGAGGCGGCGTACCTGTCGGAGTGCTTCGGCCCGGTCTCCTTCGCGGTGGCCGTGGACTCCACGGCCGACGCCCTGGAGCTGCTGCGCCGCACGGTGCGCGAGAAGGGCGCGATGACGGTCGGCGCCTACACCACCTCCGCGGACACCGAGCGGGCGATCGAGGAGGTCTGCCTGGAGGAGTCGGCGCAGCTGTCGCTGAACCTGACGGGCGGGGTCTACGTCAACCAGACGGCGGCCTTCTCCGACTTCCACGGCTCGGGCGGCAACCCGGCGGCGAACGCCGCCCTGTGCGACGGCGCGTTCGTCGCGAACCGCTTCCGCGTGGTGGAGGTACGCCGCCAGGCCTGACCCGTGAGCCGGGCCGGTCGGCCCGGCGGCCCGGGCGGACGCCCCCGCTACTCCCTCGGGAAGGTGCGGGAGGAGGCGTCCGTCTGGGCCAGCCTGCGCAGGGCCGCGAACATGGCGTCGCCGAGCACGGTGCCGACGGCGACCGTCTCGACGAGGTCCTCGCGGTCCACCCGGCGCGCCGTGAACTCCAGGTCCGCGCGGGCCACCTCCTCGGCGGCCCCCGCGTAGGCGTCGAGCACCTCGGCGAAGGCGCCGTGCCCCACCCGGGCCAAGGCCGCCAGCGCCGCCGCCAGCGCCTCGCCCGCCGGGCTGTCCGGGTCGGCGTCCCAGCCCCGCTCCGCGATCAGCCGCGCCACCCTCTCCCGGGCCAGGACGGTCTCCGCGTCCGGCCCCCCGGCGTGCTCCGCCACCAGCCGGTCGGCCACCTCGCCCAGCATGTCGTGCACCGGCCGCTCCCGGTCGTCCACCGCCGAGAGGACCTCGCCGATGGCGGCGAGCGAGAGCCCGCCGACCTCCAGCAGGGCCCGGATCAGCCGCAGGCGCCGCTCGTGCGGGTCCCCGTAACTCGCCTGGTTGGGACTGGTCAGCTCGCCTGGCGGGAGCAGCCCCTCCCGTACGTAGTACTTGATCGTCGGGACCGTCACCCCGGTCCGGCGGCTCAACTCGCCGATGCGCACCGTGCTTTTCCGTTTCTTTTCCGCTTGCCCACTTCCCGCCCCATGATAGATAGTGGCGCTATCAGATAGCGGCGAGTGCCACTATCCATTACGGGGGTGGGTCGGAATGACATCGATGAACCGGGCTGCGTTACGGACATGGCACCGGCCGCTGGTGGTGTTCGCGGCGGTGATGCTGGTGTGGGCGGCCGGTTCCGCCGCCGGGCTGCTGTTCGACGACCGCGTCCTGGTGGGCGCGCCGATCTGGGCGAAGCCGCTGAAGTTCGCCCTCTCCTTCACCGGCTACACGCTCAGCCTCGCCTGGATGATCACCCTGCTGGGCCGGGCCCGGCCGCGGCTGCGCAGGCCGGCCTGGTGGGCCGGGACCGCGTTCGTCGCGGCGGGCACGGTGGAGATGGTGCTGATCACCGGCCAGGTGGTGCGCGGCGAGCGCAGCCACTTCAACAACGCGACGCCCTTCGACTCGGCCGTGTACCAGGGCATGGCCTTCATGGCGGTGGCGCTGTGGACGGCCACGCTCGTCATCGCCGTCCTCCTCTTCCGCGCCCCCCTCGCCGACCGGGCGACCACCTGGTCGATCCGGCTCGCCGCCGTGCTCACCCTCACCGGCGCCGGACTCGGCTTCCTGATGACCCAGCCCACCGCGGAGCAGCGCGCGGCGGGCCTGGACGACCCGCCGATCACCGGCGGGCACAGCGTGGGCGTCCCGGACGGCGGCCCGGGCATGCCCCTGACCGGCTGGTCCACCACCGGCGGCGACCTGCGGATCCCGCACTTCGTCGGGATGCACGCGCTCCAGCTCCTGCCGCTGCTGGCCCTGGCGCTGACCGCCCTCGCCCCGCGCTTCGTCCGGTTGTACGACGAGCGGGTGCGGCTGCGGCTCGTGCTGGTCGCGGGCACCGCCTACGCCGCGGTGCTGGCCCTGCTGACCTGGCAGGCCCTGCGCGGCCAACCGCTGGTCCACCCGGACGGGGCCACCCTCGGCGCGGGCGCGGCGATCGTGCTGGCCGGCGCGCTGGCATCCGCGCTGTCACTGCGCGGCGGGCCCGCCCCAGTGGAAGAGGGTCATGGCCACGCTGGTGGCCAGGTTGTAGCTGGACACCTGCGGGCGCATCGGTAGCGAGACGAGGTGGTCGGCCCGGTCCCGCAGCTCGGGGGAGATCCCGTGCCGCTCGGAGCCGAAGGCGAGCAGCGCGTCGTCGGGCAGGACCAGGCCGCGGATGTCCTCCCCCTCCGGGTCCAGCGCGTACACGGGCCCGGGCGGGAGCTCCTCCAGCTCCAGCCGGTCCACGGTGGTCGCGTAGTGCAGGCCGGCCCCGGCGCGGACCACGTTGGGGTGCCAGGGGTCGAGGTCGCCCCGGGTCACCACGCCGGTGGCGCCGAAGCCGGCGGCGAGGCGGACGACGGCGCCGACGTTGCCGAGGTTGCGGGGGTTGTCGAGCAGGACGACCGGCGCGGGGCGGGGCGTCCGCGCGAGGGCGGCCCGCCCGGCCTCCCGGTCGGGCCGCACGGCGAGGGCCGCGACCCCGGTGGGGTGCACGCGGGGCAGCAGCCCCTTCAGCTTCCCCCGGCGCACGAGCCGCGCCACCGCGTCCTCCACGTCGGGCGCGAGCGCGGCGGCGAGCCCCCGCACCCCCTCGGGCTCCTCGGCCACAACGACCAGCACCTCGGCCCCGAACCGCAGCGCGTGCTTCAACGCATGGAACCCGTCGAGCAGGACGACATCGTCCCGCCCGACATTCTCGACCCACTCCAGCACCACACCACTCATGCCCCGACCCTACGACGCGCCACCCCGCCGACCGCTGCGCGGTACCGAGCCGGGGACTATCCGGCCCCGCCGGGCACTATCCAGCCTCGCCGGCGTTTGAGGCGCGGGGGTCTGGGGGCGGAGCCCCCAGAAGGGGTCCGGGGCTTGCCCCGGGAAACGGAGAAAGGGCGGGGCGGGGACCAGCTCCGCGCAGCGGCACCCGCACCCGCACCCGCACCCGCAGCGCAGCCCCCCGCACCCCCACCCACACCAGCAACCCCGTCGGCAGGAACACCGCGTCAGCGGCGATCATCGCCAACGAGAAGAACGGCAGCCCCAGCAGCACCGCGATCCCCGCGTGCTCCAGCATCATCCCCGCCAGCAGCACGTTCTTGACCCGCCGGTTGAACAGCGCGAACGGGAACGCGACCTGCACCGCCACCGTCCCGTAGGTCAGCAGCATCACCACGACCCCGCTCCCCGCCAGCACCCCCGACAGCCCGGGCCACGGGCTGAAGTAGTCCAGCCGCAACGGGTAGTACAGCGCGGTGCCGTCCTGCCACCGCGAGCCCTGGATCTTGTACCAGCCCGCCGTCGCGTAGATCAGGCACACCTCCGCCATGATCACCAGCATCCCGGCGTTGTGCAGCAGGTTCGCGAGCACGTCCAGCGCGGCCCGCCGCTCCCCCTCCGGCTCGTACCGCTCGACCAGCCACCACAGCGCCGCGCCCGTCCACAGCGCCGCGAAGACGGCCGTCCACCCGCCGCTCAGCCGCCCGCTCACCGCCCCGTACGCGAGGACCGCGCCCAGCACCCCCCACAGCACCGGCCCCGCCGCCCCGGCCGAGGCGGTGCCGCGCAGCCGCGCCCGCCGCGCGTCCAGCGACCACACCCGGGCACAGCGCGTCAGCACCAGGTACATCGCCATCAGGTGGACGACGTTGTCCCCGCCGTCCCCCATGAACACGCTGCGGTTCTGCAGCGACAGCACCCCGACCATGAACAGCACCGACGTCGCCCGCGTCCGCCAGCCCAGGGCCAGCAGCGCGCTCGCGGCCACGGCGAGGCCGTAGACGAGCTCGAACCACCACCCGGACGCCGACCACAGCAGCACCGTGAAGGCGTGGTTCCCGGCGACCAGCCGCTGCGCGAGCTCCCAGCTCCACGGCCCGTCGGGCCCGTACAGCTCGTGCCGGTGCGGGAACTCGCGCAGCAGGAAGAACAGCCACGTCCCGCCGAAGCCGATCCGCACGACGGCGCTCTGGTACGGCCCGAGCGCCTCCCCGCTGACCCTCGCGAGCACGCGCCTCAGACGGTCCACCACGGCAGCTCCCGGTAGTACGTCTGGGTGTCGGTCTTCTCCTCGCTCCAGGCCGGCGCGGCCACGGCCCGCGTCGCCGAGCGCAGCTGGACCCGTACGAGCCGTTCGCCGTCGGCCAGACCGGCCCCCAGCCGGGCTCCCGCGATCCGCTTCAGGTACGCCTCGGACAGCTCCCCGCGCCGGGCGTCGGTCGCCTTGTTCTGGTCGTCGTGGGAGCCGGTGAAGAAGTCCCAGGCCCGGCGGAGCTCGTTCTGCCGGGTGTGGCTCGGCAGCGGCTCGTGCCGGATCGCGGCCGCGTCCACGGCCGACAGGTCGCGCCAGCCGGTGGTGACCAGGGCGCCGTCCCCGTCGCGGACCTGGGCGCGGGCCTCCACGGCGATGTTCTGCTGGAGGGGGTTGGGGGCGAACAGCTTCCAGTTCTGTTCGAACTCCGGGTACACCCAGCCGTCGACCAGGCCGGCGTTCCGCTTGCTGAGCGTGTTGGACGGCGCGACGTGCAGGAAGACCAGCCCCAGGTGCAGGCAGGCGGCGACGGCCAGGGCCGCCAGGACCAGCGCCGCGAGGATCCGGTACGGGAGGGACAGCCCGGCGATCCCGGGCGGCCGGGGAGGCGCGGAACCGGGCTCGTCCGCGCGCTCGCGCTCGTTCGCGTCCATCCCGCCCCGATCATCCGGCGTCCACAGGGTTGCCCACAGAGGTTGACACCCTACGGGCCGCCGTCTCACCATTGAAGAGGATGAACCGAACGATCGGTCGGTCGGGCGGACGACAGGCGCGGACGGCAGGCGCGGACGCAGATTCGGACAGGGAGCCGTGATGGTCGCAGTGACTCCGGAGACGGGGACGTCGGGCGGGGTGGACGGAGGATCCGCCGGCCTCGGCGCGCAGCTGAGGGCGGACTTCGACGCCGCCGTCGCGGCGGAGGAGCGCGTGGAGCCGCGCGACTGGATGCCCGAGGAGTACCGCGCCTCCCTGGTCCGCCAGATGGCACAGCACGCCCACTCCGAGATCATCGGCATGCAGCCCGAGGCCAACTGGATCACGCGTGCGCCCTCCCTGCGCCGCAAGGCGATCCTGATGGCCAAGGTGCAGGACGAGGCGGGGCACGGGCTGTACCTCTACAGCGCCGCCGAGACCCTCGGCACCAGCCGTGACGAGCTGCTCGACAAGCTGCACTCCGGCAAGCAGAAGTACTCCTCGATCTTCAACTACCCGACCCTGACCTGGGCGGACGTCGGCGCCATCGGCTGGCTCGTGGACGGTGCGGCGATCACCAACCAGGTGCCGATCTGCCGCTGCTCCTACGGCCCCTACGCCCGCGCGATGGTCCGGATCTGCAAGGAGGAGTCCTTCCACCAGCGCCAGGGCTACGAGCTGCTCCTCGCCCTCTCCCAGGGCACCGAGGCCCAGCACGCGATGGCCCAGGACGCGGTGGACCGCTGGTGGTGGCCCTCGCTGATGATGTTCGGCCCGCCGGACGACGAGTCGGTGCACAGCGCCCAGGCGATGGCCTGGCGCATCAAGCGCCACTCCAACGACGAGCTGCGCCAGCGCTTCGTCGACATCGCCGTCCCGCAGGCCGAGTCCCTGGGCCTGACCCTCCCCGACCCGGACATCAAGTGGAACGAGGAGCGCGGGCACCACGACTTCGGCGCCATCGACTGGGCGGAGTTCTGGGACGTGCTCAAGGGGAACGGCCCCTGCAACGAACAGCGCATCAGCCAGCGCCGCAGGGCCCACGAGGAAGGCGCCTGGGTCCGCGAAGCGGCCACGGCGTACGCGCAGAAGCACACCGGCACCGGACGAGAGGTACAGGCATGACGCAGAACTGGCCCCTGTGGGAGGTGTTCGTGCGCTCGCGCCGCGGCCTCTCGCACACGCACGCGGGCAGCCTGCACGCCCCCGACGCGGAGATGGCCCTGCGCAACGCACGCGACCTCTACACGCGGCGCAACGAGGGCGTCTCCATCTGGGTCGTGCCCTCGGCCGAGATCACCGCCTCCTCGCCGGACGAGCGGGACCCGTTCTTCGCTCCGTCCGCCGACAAGCCCTACCGGCACCCCACCTTCTACGAGATCCCCGAGGGGGTGCGCCACCTGTGAGCGCCGACACCGCCGACACCGCCGTCCCGTCCGCGGCCACGGCCGCCGTCCTCGCCCTCGCGGACGACGCGCTGATCCTCTCCCACCGCCTCGGCGAATGGGCGGGCCACGCCCCGGTCCTGGAGGAGGAGGTCGCCCTCGCGAACATCGCGCTCGACCTGCTCGGCCAGGCCCGCGTCCTGCTGTCCATGGCGGGCGATGAGGACGAGCTGGCCTTCCTCCGCGAGGAGCGCGCCTTCCGCAACCTCCAGCTGGTCGAGCAGCCGAACGGGGACTTCGCGCACACCATCGCCCGTCAGCTGTACTTCTCCCTCTACCAACACGAGCTGTACGCGGAGCTGGCCGCGGGCGACGGCCCGTTCGCCCCGCTGGCCGCCAAGGCGGTCAAGGAGACGGCCTACCACCGCGACCACGCCGAGCAGTGGACGCTGCGGCTCGGCGACGGCACCGAGGAGAGCCGCCGCCGGATGCGCGCGGCCCTGGACGGACTGTGGAAGTACACCGGGGAGATGTTCCGCCCGGTCGACGGCCTGGACGTGGACCCGGCCGCCTTGGAGGCCCGCTGGCTGGCCGCGCTGGGCGGCGTACTGGAGCAGGCGGGCCTGGAGCTGCCCGAGGGCCCGCGGACGGGCGCCTGGGCCGCCGGAGCCGGCCGCGAGGGCCTGCACACCGAGTCCTTCGGGCGGCTCCTCGCGGAGATGCAGCACCTGCACCGCAGCCACCCCGGGGCGTCCTGGTGACCGCCGCCGGGACCACCCGTCTGGAGGCGGAGCTGGCCGAGCTGGCCGGCACCGTCCCGGACCCGGAGCTGCCCGTGCTGACCCTCGCCGAGCTCGGCGTCCTGCGCGGCGTACGCATGCATGACGACGGGCACGCCGAGGTCCTCCTGACCCCCACCTACACGGGCTGCCCGGCCATCGAGGCCATGTCCGCCGACATCGAGCGGGTCCTGACCTGCCACGGCATACCCGAGGTGCGGGTCACCACGGTGCTGTCCCCCGCCTGGTCCACCGACGACATCAGCGCCGAGGGCCGCCGCAAGCTCGCCGAGTTCGGCATCGCCCCGCCCCGCCCGCACGCCGCCGGCGGACCGGTCCCGCTCACCCTGTCGGTGCGCTGCCCGAACTGCGGCTCGACCGACACCGAGCTGCTCAGCCGTTTCTCCTCCACCGCCTGCAAGGCGCTGCGCCGGTGCGTCGCCTGCCGCGAACCGTTCGACCACTTCAAGGAGCTGTAGATGGCCGCACCCCGCCACGGCGCGTTCCACCCCCTGACGGTGGCGGCGGTCGACCGGCTCACCGACGACTCGGTGGCGCTGACCCTCGCGGTGCCCGAGGCGCTGCGCGCCGAGTACCGGCACGCCCCCGGCCAGCACCTGACGCTCCGCCGCAGGGCCGCCGAGGGCGCCGAGGTCCGCCGGACGTACTCCATCTGCTCCCCCGCCCCGGCCGCCGACGGCCCCGGGCCGGCCGAGCTGCGGGTCGGGGTGCGGCTGGTGGAGGGCGGCGAGTTCTCCACCTTCGCCCACAAGGAGATCGCCGCCGGGGACGTGCTGGACGTGATGGTCCCGGCCGGCCGGTTCGTGCTGGACCCGGCGGCGGCCCCGGCCTCGCCGCACTACGCGGCGATCGTCGGCGGCAGCGGCATCACCCCGGTGCTGTCGATCGCGGCCACGCTGCTGGCGGCCCGCCCCGACGCCCGGTTCTGCCTGGTGCGCAGTGACCGTACGGCGGCCTCGACGATGTTCCTGGAGGAGGTGGCCGACCTCAAGGACCGCCACCCCGACCGCTTCCAGCTGGTGACCGTCCTCTCCCGTGAGGAGCAGGAGGCCGGGCTGCCGTCGGGGCGTCTCGACGAGGCCCGTCTGACGGCCCTGCTGCCCGCGCTGCTGCCGGTCGGGGAGGTCACGGGCTGGTTCCTGTGCGGCCCGTACGGGCTGGTCACCGGTGCGGAGCGGGCCCTGGCCGCCCTCGGCGTCGCCCGCACCCGGGTGCACGAGGAGATCTTCCACGTCGAGGACACCGCCCCGCAGGATCCGGTCCGGTCCTCGGCTCCGGTCGCGGCCCACGGCCGGGTCACGGCCCGCCTCGACGGCCGCTCGGGCACCTGGGCCGTGCAGGACGGGGAGTCCCTGCTCGACGCCGTGCTCCGCAACCGCGCGGACGCCCCGTACGCCTGCAAGGGCGGGGTCTGCGGCACCTGCCGGGCGTTCGTGGTGTCGGGCGAGGTGCGGATGGACCGGAACTTCGCGCTGGAGGAGGAGGAGACGGAGGCCGGGTTCGTGCTGGCCTGCCAGTCCCACCCGGTGACCGAGGAAGTGGAGATCGACTTCGACCGCTGAGCCCCGCCGGGCCCGCCGGGCCACCCCGGCGGGCTGTGTTTTTCCCGCCGCCTGCCTTATCTTGACGGCCCGTCAGATCCAGCAGCTGGATCGGAACCGGTGCGCGCGGGAGGACAGGCAGTGGACTTCACCTTCACCGAGGAACAGCAGGCGGCCGTCGAGGCGGCGAAGGCCGTGTTCGCCGACGTGGCCCCCGACGGTGTGCCCAGCCCCGCGCTCACGCCGGGAGCCGTCGCCGAGGACTTCGACCGCCCCCTGTGGGCCACCCTCGCCGGCTCCGATCTGCTGAGCCTCGTCCTGGCCGAGGAACACGGCGGGGCCGGCCTCGACACCATCGCGCTCTGCCTGGTGCTCCGCGAGGCGGCCCGGGTCCTGGCCCGGGTCCCGCTGCTGGAACACTGCGCCACCGCCGTGGCCGTCCAGGCCCACGGGAGCCCCGAACTGACCGCCGCCCTGCTGCCCGCCGCCGGGCGCGGCTCGCTCGTCCTCACCGTCGCCGCGCAGGGCCGCACCGGCCACGACCCCGCCGAACTCGCCGTCACCGCACACCGCGAGGAAACGGTCTGGACCCTGGACGGGGTGCAGACGGCCGTCCCCTGGGCGCACAGCAGCGACTGGATCGCCGTACCCGCGCACGCCGGCGACGGCGAGGCCGTCCTCGCGCTGCTCCCGCGCACCACCGAGGGCCTCACCCTCGCCGACCAGTACTCCACCAGCGGCGAGAAGTTCGCCGAACTCACCCTGGACCGGGTCCGGGTGCCCGCCACCCACGTGATCGACACCCCCGGCGCCTGGGAGCGGCTGCGCCAGGTCCTGGCCACCGGCACCTGCGCCCTCGCACTCGGCCTCGGCGAGGCCGTCCTGGCCATGACCAGCGCCTACACCGGCAAGCGGGAGCAGTTCGGCTTCCCCGTGGCCACCTTCCAGGCCGTCGCGGTCCAGGCCGCCGACCGCTACATCGACCTGCGCGCCATGGAAGTCACCCTCTGGCAGGCGGCCTGGCGCCTCGACGCCGCGACCGGCACGGCGGGCGGCCCGCTGCCCGCCTCCGGGGACGTGGCCGTCGCGAAGATCTGGGCCTCCGAGGGCGTCCGCCGGGTCGTGCAGACCGCCCAGCACCTGCACGGCGGCTTCGGCGCCGACACGGACTACCCGCTGCACCGCTACCACGCCTGGGCCAAGCAGCTGGAACTCCAGCTCGGCCCGGCCGCCGCGCACGAGGAGGCCCTGGGCGACCTGCTGGCCGCCCACCCCCTCGGCTGAGACGGCGGCCCGGAGCCGGAACCGCTAGAGGACGAAGGCCGGGTTCCCGTTGTCCGTCACCATCGGGCGCCCGGCACCCTCCCAGGCCTGCATGCCGCCGGTCACGTTGACGGCGTCGATGCCCTGGCCCACCAGGTACTGGGTGACCTGGGCGCTGCGCCCGCCCACGCGGCACATCACGTACGCCGTCCGGCCGTCCGCGACCGCCTCCGTCACCTCACCGAAGCGGGCGACGAAGTCGCTCATCGGGACGTGCAGCGCGCCCTCGACATGACCGGCCGCCCATTCGTCGCCCTCACGGACGTCCAGGACGAGGCCTTCGGCGGGCACCGCGGCGGCCTCCACCGAGGGGAGCGGTCCGAAGTTCATGACAGTCGCCTTCTCTCTTCGCGGGTCTGGCCTGCCAACCTATCCGACCCCGCCGCCCCGGCTCACGGAGTCGCCAGGGCCGCCAGTTCCGCCTCGCGCTCGGAGACCTCCGCCAGCAGCTGCTCGGCGATCTCCTCCAGCAGCCGGTCCGGATCGTCCGGCGCCATCCGCAGCATCGCGCCGATCGCGCTGTCCTCCAGCTCCTTGGCCACCATCGACAGCAGCTCCTTGCGCTGCGACAGCCACTCCAGCCGGGCGTACAGCTCCTCGCTCTCGCTCGGCGCCGCGGCCGGCGCCACCGGACCGGCGTCCCACTCCTCGGCCAGCTCGCGCAGCAGCTGCTCCTCACCGCGCCCGTAGGCGGCGTTGACCCGCGCGATGAACCCGTCGCGCCGCGTCCGCTCGGCCTCGTCCTGGGCGAGGTCGGGGTGGGCCCGGCGGACCAGCTCCCGGTAGAGCCGGCGGACCTCCTCCGAGGGCCGCACCCGCTCCGGCGGGCGCACCGGCCGGTCGGTGAGCATGGCGGCCGCGTCGTCGGAGATCCCGTCCGAACCCAGCCAGTCGTGGAACAGCTCGTCTACCCCGGGCATCGGCATGACCAGCGAACGGGCCTCCCGGGCCCGGCGCAGGTCCTCGGCATCGCCACTGCGGGCGGCCTTCGCCTCCGCGATCAGCGCGTCCAGCTCGTCGAGCCGCGCGTACATCGGGCCGAGCTTCTGGTGGTGCAGCCGGGAGAAGTTCTCGACCTCCACCCGGAAGGTCTCCACCGCGATCTCGAACTCGATCAGTGCCTGCTCGGCGGCCCGCACGGCACGCTCCAGGCGCGCCTCGGGCCGCTCGTCACCGGAGACGGCGGGATCTTCGGGGGCGGTCTGTCCGCTCTGCTCGCTCACCCGGCCAGCCTACGGCCCGGCCGGGGACGGTCCACGCGGATGTTTCACGTGAAACCGGCCCCCGCCCGACGGGCCCGGCTCTCAGACCCCGAACTCGGCCGCGATCCGGCCCGAGCGCACCGCCGCCACCAGGTCCGCGTGATCGGCCTCGCTGCGGTCGGCGTAGGCCACGGCGAAGGCGCCCACCGCCTCGTCCAGCTCCTCGTTCTTGCCGCAGTAGCCGGCCAGCAGCCGCGGGTCGGCGCTGTGGGCGTGCGCCCGGGCCAGCAGGGCGCCGGTCATCCGGCCGTAGTCGTCGATCTGGTCGGGGGTCAGCGCCGCCGGGTCCACGCTGCCCTTGCGGTTGCGGAACTGACGGACCTGGTAGGGGCGCCCCTCGACGGTGGTCCAGCCCAGCAGGATGTCGGAGACCACCTGCATCCGCTTCTGCCCGGCCACCACCCGGCGGCCCTCGTGCTCCTCGGCGGGGGAGTGGAAGCCCAGCGCGGGCAGGTGCGGCAGCAGCACCGAGGGACGGGCCTCCTTGACCTGGAGCACCAGCGGCTCGCCCCGGTGGTCCAGCAGCAGCACCACGTACGAGCGGGTGCCCACGCTGCCGGTGCCGACGACGCGGAAGGCCACGTCGTGGATCGAGTACCGGGCCAGCAGCGGCAGCCGGTCCCCCGAGAGGGTGGTCAGGTACGGGCCCAGCGAGGCGGCCACGGCGGCGGCCTCCGCGTCGCCGACCCGGCGCAGCACGGGCAGCGCGTCCACGAAGCGGCGGCCGCCGTCCTCGGCGGCCTCGGTGGACTTGGCGGCGAACCGGGCGGAGGTGTTGTTGCGGGCCTTCTGCGAGACCCGCTCCAGGGTGCCCAGCAGGTCGCGGGCGTCGGTGTGCGAGACGAGTTCCTCGTCGGCGATGGCGTTCCACGCGTCGAGCGCGGGGAGCTTGGCCAGCAGCCGCATGGTGCGCCGGTAGGCGCCCACGGCGTCCTGCGCCGCCGCCCGGCAGGTGACCTCGTCGGCACCCGCCACGCGCCCGGCCAGCACCAGCGAGGTCGCGAGGCGCTTCACGTCCCACTCCCACGGGCCGAAGACGGTCTCGTCGAAGTCGTTCAGGTCGATCACGAGCCGGCCGCGCGCGTCACCGTAGAGGCCGAAGTTGGCCGCGTGCGCGTCACCGCAGATCTGCGCGCCCACGCCGGTCACCGGACCGCCGGACAGGTCGTGCGCCATCAGCCCGGCGGCTCCGCGCAGGAAGGCGAACGGGTTGGCGGCCATCCGGCCGACGCGTATCGGGGTCAGCTCGGCGACCCGGCCCACGTTGGACTCCTCCACGGCGCGCACGGCGTCCGGGCGGTCGGCGGGCATCTCGAAGGCGGCGTGGGCGGCGCGCGGCACGCGCAGCCGCAGGGCCTTGCCGGCCTCCTTGGGGGAACCCGTCACGGTCCTCGGCGCGAAGCCCGGGACGCGCGGGATCCGCCCGCCGTCCCGCGCCGCACCGGCGGCCGCCGCCGCGTCCGTCGCGTACTGTCCCGATGCCGTCACCATCTGCGCAGCCCCCGCACCTCGTCGCGCCCCACCGGCGGCTTCTTCGCCGGTCAGATCGGCCCGACCGTACCCCAAGTCCCGTGCACGGCACCGCCGCAGGGCTGCCACAGCCCTGCTACAAACCCGCGTCCCGGGCCAGCAGCGCCGCCTGCACCCGGTTCTCGCACTCCAGCTTCGCGAGGATCCGGCTCACGTACGTCTTCACCGTCGCCTCGCTCATGTGGAGCCGGCGGCCGGCGTCCGCGTTGGACAGTCCCTCCCCGAGCAGCGCCAGCACCCCGCGCTCCCGCTCGCTCAGCGCGTCCACCCGCCGCCGGGCCTCCTCGCCCCGGCCCGGGGCCCGCCCGGTGGCCAGCTGGTCGACCACGTGCCGGGTCGCGGCGGGGGACAGGTAGGCGTCCCCGGCGGCGGCCGCCCGGACGGCGCCGATCAGTTCGGCCGGTGCCGAGTCCTTCAGCAGGAAGCCCGCGCTGCCCTGGCCCAGCGCCCGCAGCACGTTCTCCTTCTCCCCGAAGGTGGTCAGGATCAGCACCCGCGCCCCCGGCACCGCCCGGCCCAGCTCGCCCAGCGCGGTCAGCCCGTCCATCACGGGCATCTGGATGTCCAGCAGCACCACGTCCGGGGCGTGGGAGCGGGCCAGTTCGACCGCCTCCCGGCCGTTCGCACCCTCCGCGACGACCTCGATGTCCGGCGCCGAGGTCAGGATCATCCTGATCCCGGCCCGGATCAGCGGCTCGTCGTCAGCGATCACCACTCGGATCACCTTGGCTGTCACCCGCGCTCCTACTGCTCGACCTCGTACGCCTGCTTCTCGACGAGCTTGCCGTCCCGGAAGCAGAACCGGAAAACCGTGTCGGTCGTCATCCTGGAGTCCTCCGCGGACAGCAGGGCGAGACAGTCCGCCCCCGCCGGCCGCGGCGGGCCCTTGCGCTCCAGCCCCGACGTCAGGACGCTGTCACCGTCCGGCAGCCGGTCCCGGACCTCCTGCTCGGACTGCCCCACCCGCACGGCGTCGTAGTCGCTCCGGCTGATCATCGCCTTGTTCGCGGAGCCCAGCAGCAGGGCCACCCCCGCGCCCAGCACGATGACCAGCAGCACCACGGCGGCGACGGCGATCCCGCAGCCCATCGCGACACCCCCGGTCCGGGTCCGGACGGGCACCAGCTCACGGTCCAGCGCCGCCCAGTCCATCGGCGGGGGCGTCCCGTACGGCACGAGCGCCCGCGCCTGCGACCGCTGCCCGAAGTCGTCGGCGACCTCGTCCTCGACGAGCCCGGCCGGCTCCGTCCCGTACGGGAGCACGCCCGCCACCCGGAACCCGCCGCCCTCGGTGGCACCCGCGTGCACCATGCCGCCGACCAGACGGGCCCGCTCGCGCAGCCCCGTCAGCCCCTGACCGCCGGAGACCACCTCCCCGGAACCCCGGTCGGCCGCCGCGCCGTTGGCGATCTCCACCACCAGCGAGTCGTCCTCGTAGCGCAGTTCCACGGTGATCGCCGAACCCGGCGCGTGCTTGTAGGCGTTGGTCAGCGCCTCCTGCACGATCCGGTACGCCGCGTGGTCGCAGGCCGACACCAGCGGGCGGGGCCGCCCCGTCGTGGCGAGCCGTACGTCGGTCCCGGCCGCCCGGGCCGCCTCCACGATGCCCGCGATCCCGGCCACCCCCCGCGCGGCCGGCTGCGCCTCCTCCACGGGGACCGGGGCCTCGACCCCGTCGCGCAGGATCCCCACGACCTCCCGCAGCTCGTGCATCGCCGCCACGGAGGCCTGCCGCAGCACCCCGACCGCCTCCCGCTGGCGGTCGGTGAGCGAGGGGTCCACCTCCAGCGCCCCGGTGTGCACGGAGATGAGCGCCAGCTGGTGGCCCAGGCTGTCGTGCATGTCCTGGGCGATCCGCTGCCGTTCCCGCAGCCGGGCCTGCCCGGCGACCATGGTCCGCTCCCGCACCAGCCGGTCGTTGCGCTCCTGCAGGGCGCTCAGCAGGGTCCGGCGCTGGTGCCAGTACCGGCTGGCCAGGCCGGGCATGACGGTGGCGGCCAGGAACAGCAGGGTGGTGAACACGACCGTCAGCAAGGGCCGGGTCTGCGTCCACTGGTCGACCAGCGTGAGGCCCACCGACGCGAGGAAGGCCAGTACGAACGCGCCGAGCGCCCGGCCCACCCCGACGATCCGCCGTCCCGCGGACCAGCCCAGTACGACCGTCACGAGGAACACGGCCGGCAGGAACGCGCTCGCGGCGGCCCCGAGCACCAGCGTGGCCGCCGGCAGCCGCCTGCGCAGCATCACCAGGGCCACCACGGCCACGAACCCGAGGACCGTCTTCAGACCGGAGCTGGAGACCAGTTCGTCGATGCCGAGCCCCGTCAGGGCCAGCACCCCGGCGACCGTCAGGTCCCCCGCCAGCACCCGCCGGGACCAGGGCTCCGGCCCCTTCAGCCAGTCCCGGCCCGCACGCATCCTCGCCTCGGCATCCACGCGACCGACCCTAGACAGCGGCGCCCCCGCGCACCCGCTCTCTTTCGTCTCGCCCCGCACGACGAAAGTCGGACGGCCGACCGTCGGACGGCCGACCCCGGAACAGCAGGAAGCCCCGATCCGGATTCCGGATCGGGGCTTCCCCGATGTGGGCGAGGGGGGATTTGAACCCCCACGTCCCGAAGGACACTGGCACCTGAAGCCAGCGCGTCTGCCGTTCCGCCACTCGCCCGAGTAGCTCTCCAGTGGATCTTGCCTTTCGGCCCGTTCCCCTGGCGACGTCGAAACAGTAGCACGTCAGACGGGGTGGATTGAAATCGCTTTCCCGTCACCCCCGGTGGACCTCCCGACGGCCCCTCCCGCAGCCCCCTCCGGGTGCGGGACACTGTTCCCGGAGCGCCCCTACGATCCCTTGTGAGGACCAACACTCCTGTGGACAGGAGCGAAGGGGAACCACCCGAATCCGCCACGCGTGGATACGATCAGTAAGCAGTACAGGGCGACAGCGACGGAGGAGGTGCCCGATGGGAGTCCTGAAGCGGTTCGAGCAGCGTCTCGAAGGTCTGGTGAACGGCACCTTCGCCAAGGTGTTCAAGTCCGAGGTCCAGCCGGTGGAGATCGCCGGCGCCCTCCAGCGGGAGTGCGACAACAACGCCACCATCTGGAACCGCGAGCGGACCGTCGTCCCCAACGACTTCATCGTGGAGCTGAGCACCGGCGACTACGAGCGCCTGAGCCCCTACTCCGGGCAGCTCGGCGACGAGCTCGCCGGCCTCGTCCGCGACTACGCCAAGCAGCAGCGCTACAGCTTCATGGGCCCCATCAAGGTCCACCTGGAGAAGGCGGAGGACCTGGACACGGGCCTCTACCGGGTCCGCAGCCGCACCCTGGCCTCCAGCACCTCCCAGGACCCCTCTCAGGCCCCCCAGGGCCAGCAGGGCCAGCAGGGCGGCTACGGCTACCCGCCGGCCGGCGCCCCTCCCATGCCCGCGGGTCCGCCCCCGGGCGCACCCGGCGGCCGCCCCGGCGGCCCCCCCACGTCTTCCGGCGCTCCGGGCACCATGCGCCGCTGGATCGAGATCAACGGCACCCGCCACCAGATCTCGCGTCCCACGCTCGTACTCGGCCGCAGCACCGAGGCCGATGTGCGGATCGACGACCCCGGCGTGTCCCGCCGGCACTGTGAGATCCGGACCGGAACACCCCCGACGATCCAGGATCTCGGGTCCACCAACGGCATCGTGGTGGACGGGCAGCACACCACCCGCGCTACGCTCCGCGACGGCTCGCGGATCGTCGTGGGCAGCACCACCATCATTTACCGGCAAGCCGAAGGGTGAAGCGGGGGCAATGTCAGAGCTGACCCTGACGGTCATGCGGTTGGGTTTCCTGGCCGTTCTGTGGCTGTTCGTCATCGTGGCCGTTCAGGTCATCCGCAGCGACCTCTTCGGTACGCGCGTCACGCAACGCGGCTCGCGCCGCGGCGGCGGGGCCGCCGCCGCACCGCAGCAGACGGGACGGCAGGCCGCCCCGCCCCAGCAGCGCCAGCGCCGGGGAGCGCCGACCAAGCTCGTCGTCTCCGAGGGGACCCTCACGGGCACCACCGTGACCCTCGCCGGCCAGACGATCACGCTGGGCCGCGCCCACGACTCCACGATCGTGCTGGACGACGACTACGCCTCCAGCCGCCATGCCAGGATCTACCCCGACCGTGACGGCCAGTGGATCGTCGAGGATCTCGGGTCCACCAACGGCACGTATCTCGACCGGACCCGTCTCACCACCCCGACGCCCATTCCGCCGGGCGCCCCGATCCGCATCGGCAAGACCGTCATCGAGCTGCGGAAGTAGTACGAGAATGAGCGAGCGGAGCGAGCGAGCCGCAGTGGTCCGTCCCACCGGGGACACGGGCCCGAGCGCGCTCCCGACCGGAGGGTGGGCAGTGTGGCTCGAGACCGGTTGTATTCCGGGGCAGCAACTTCGTCGACAGGGCAGGTGCGCATGAGTCTGTCCCTGCGTTTCGCCGCCGGATCGCACAAGGGGATGATCCGCGAGGGCAACGAGGACTCCGGCTACGCCGGTCCCCGGCTCCTCGCCGTCGCCGACGGCATGGGTGGCCAGGCCGCCGGCGAGGTCGCCAGCTCCGAGGTCATCTCCTCGCTCGTCCAGCTCGACGACGACATCCCCGGCTCCGACATCCTCACCGCCCTCGGCATCGCCGTGCAGCAGGCCAACGACCAGCTGCGCGTCATGGTCGAGGAGGACGCCCAGCTCGAGGGCATGGGCACGACGCTGACCGCCCTGCTGTGGACCGGCCAGCGCCTCGGCCTCGTCCACGTCGGCGACTCCCGCGCCTACCTGCTCCGCGACGGCGTCCTCACCCAGATCACCCAGGACCACACCTGGGTCCAGCGGCTCGTCGACGAGGGCCGGATCACCGAGGAAGAGGCCACCACGCACCCGCAGCGCTCCCTGCTGATGCGCGCGCTCGGCAGCGGCGACGTGGTGGAACCCGACCTCTCCATCCGCGAGGTCCGGGCCGGCGACCGCTACCTGATCTGCTCCGACGGCCTGTCCGGCGTGGTCTCCCACCAGACCCTGGAGGAGACCCTCGCCGACTACCACGGCCCGCACGAGACGGTGCAGTCCCTGATCCAGCTCGCCCTGCGCGGCGGCGGACCGGACAACATCACCTGCATCGTCGCGGACGTCCTCGACACCGACAGCGGCGACACCATGGCCGCCCAGCTGAGCGACACCCCGGTGGTCGTCGGCGCGGTCGCCGAGAACCCGCACCAGCTGTTCGACGGCAACGCCATGCAGACCCCGGCCGGCCGGGCCTCGGGCCTCGGCCGCCAGACCCCGCCGCCCCCGGGCGCCTTCGGCCCCCCGGGCAGCGGTGACGCCGCCGGCTACGGATACCCCGACCAGAGCCAGGGCGGCGGCGCCCCGTACGGAACCTTCGGCGAACCCGAGGCCTACGACGCCGACGGCCAGTACGAGGACACGTACGACCACCCGCGCAAGCGGCGCAGCAAAGGGCGCAAGTGGACCACCCGCACCCTGATCCTGCTGCTCGTCGCCGGTGTCGTCGGCGGAGGCCTGTACGCTGCGCACCGCTGGACTCAGACCCAGTACTACGTGGGCGTCAAGGGTGACCACGTCGCGCTCTACCGCGGCATCAGCCAGAACCTGGCGTGGATCCACCTCTCTCAGGTCGAGACGGATCATCCCGAGATCGAACTGAAGTACCTGCCGTCCTTCAAGCGGAAGCAGGTCGAGGCCACCATCAGCGAAGACAGCCTCGACGGGGCGCGCAAGAAGATCGACGAGCTCGGCACCCAGGTCTCCGCCTGCAAGCAGGAAGAGGTCCGCCGCGCCGCCGAAGCGCAGGGCAACCAGACGCCCGGCCCCACCCTGACTCCTGCGGAGCAGGCTGTCGTCGGCCAGTGCGAGAAGCAGTAGACATACGCGGGCACAGGGGGCCCGCCACACCATGAGCGTTGTCACCAACACGACCACCATCGGCGCCATCGAGGCGCCGAGCCGGCGGAACACCGAGCTCCTGCTGCTCGCCTTCGCCGTGGTCATCCCGATCTTCGCCTACGCCAACGTGGGCCTGTCGATCCACGGCGAGCTGCCCCCGGGCATGCTGGTCTACGGGCTCGGCTTCGCCGTGCTCGCCGGCATCGCGCACCTCGTCGTACGCCGCTTCGCCAAGTACGCCGACCCGCTGCTGCTCCCGATCGCGACCCTGCTCAACGGGCTCGGCGTCGTCCTGATCTGGCGCCTCGACCAGTCCGAGCGGCTGCAGACCCTCGCCAAGCGCAGCTTCGGCACCTTCACGGAGTCCGCGCCGCGGCAGATGATGTACACGGGGCTCGCCATCGCCCTGTTCTCCGTGGTCCTGCTGGTCCTCAAGGACCACCGCGTGCTCCAGCGCTTCACGTACATCTCGATGGCCGGCGCCCTCGTCCTGCTGATCCTGCCCGTGGTCCCGGGTCTGGGCGCGGACGTCTTCGGCGCGAAGATCTGGATCAGCGTCGGCGGCTTCTCCATCCAGCCCGGTGAGTTCGCCAAGATCGTCATCGCGATCTTCTTCGCCGGCTACCTGATGGTGAAGCGCGACGCGCTGGCCCTGGCCAGCCGCCGTTTCATGGGCCTCTACCTGCCGCGCGGCCGTGACCTCGGCCCGATCCTGATGATCTGGGCGATGAGCCTGCTCGTCCTCGTCTTCGAGAACGACCTCGGTACCTCGCTGCTGTTCTTCGGCATGTTCGTGATCATGCTGTACGTGGCCACCGAGCGGACCAGCTGGATCGTCATCGGCCTGCTGATGTCGGTCGGCGGCGCCACCGTCGTCGGCATGACCGCCAGCCACGTGAAGGTCCGTGTCACCGCCTGGCTCGACCCCTTCGCCTGCTACAGCACCTCCGGCGCCTGTGAGCAGGTCGGACAGTCGATCATGAGCTTCGGCTCCGGCGGCGTCCTCGGCACCGGCTGGGGCCAGGGCAACTCGGACCTCATCGGCTTCGCCGCCAACTCCGACTTCATCTTCTCGACCGTCGGCGAGGAGCTCGGCCTGACCGGTGTCATGGCCTTCCTCCTGCTCTACGGCCTGATCATCGAGCGGGGCGTGCGCACCGCCCTCGCCGCCCGCGACCCCTTCGGCAAGCTGTTCGCCATCGGGCTCTCCGGCGCCTTCGCCCTCCAGATCTTCGTCGTCGCCGGCGGGGTCATGGGCCTCATCCCCCTCACCGGCATGACCATGCCCTTCCTCGCCTCCGGCGGTTCCTCCGTCCTGGCGAACTGGGTGCTCATCGCCATCCTCATCCGGATCAGCGACACCGCACGCCGCCCCGCCCCGGCCCCCGCCCCGTCCCCCGATTCCGAGATGACCCAGGTGGTCCGCCCGTCATGAACAAGCCCCTGCGACGCATCTCGCTGTTCTGCGGGCTCCTCGTCCTCGCCCTGCTGATCCGGACCAACTGGCTGCAGTACGTGCAGGCCGAGGACCTCAGCACCCGCAAGGAGAACCGCCGGGTCCAGATCGCCCAGTACGCCACGGAGCGCGGCAACATCATCGTCGGCGGCCAGCCGATCACCGGTTCCGCGGTCACCGACGGCAGCGACTTCAAGTTCAAGCGGACCTACGTCGACGGTCCGCTGTGGGCTCCGGTCACCGGCTACGCCTCGCAGGCCTTCGGCTCCACCCAGCTGGAGAAGATCGACGACGGCATCCTCACCGGCAACGACGACCGGCTGTTCTTCGACCGGACGATCGGCATGTTCACCGGTGAGAAGAAGCAGGGCGGCAACGTCATCACCACCCTGAACGCCGACGCCCAGAAGGCCGCCTTCCAGCAGCTCGGCGACAAGAAGGGCGCGGTCGCCGCGATCGACCCGCGCACCGGCGCCATCCTGGCCCTGGCCAGCACCCCCTCGTACGACCCGTCGACCTTCGCGGGCAACTCGAAGAACGACGAGAAGGCCTGGCGGACGCTCAACGACAGCGCCGACAAGAACCTGGTCAACCGCGCCCTGCGCGAGACCTACCCGCCGGGCTCCACCTTCAAGGTGGTCACCACCGCCGCCGCGCTGGAGCACGGGGTGATCAGCGACATCAACGCCCCGACGGACACCCCCGAGCCGTACATCCTGCCCGGCACGAAGACCCCGATGGTCAACCACGCCACCGGCTGCGAGAAGGCGACGCTCAATTACGCCCTCCAGTGGTCCTGCAACTCGGTCTTCGCGCACATCGGTGACAAGGTCGGCCGCGACGGCATGGTCGAGACCGCCCAGAAGTTCGGCTTCAACAGCACCATCGACACCCCGGTCCGCGCCTTCGCCAGCGTCTACGACAAGACGATGGGCAAGGACGGCAACGCGCTGAGCTCGATCGGCCAGTTCAACACGGCGGCCACCCCGCTCCAGATGGCCATGGTCACCGCCGCCATCGCCAACGACGGCAAGCTGATGAAGCCGTACATGGTCGAGCAGCTCACCGCGCCCAACCTCGACACGATCGAGAAGCACGAGCCGCAGGAGATGAGCCGGCCCCTCAGCGCGGCGAACGCGCAGAAGGTCCAGCAGATGATGGTGAACGTCGTCGAGAACGGCACGGGCACCTCGGCCAAGATCAAGAACGTCAAGGTCGGCGGCAAGACCGGCACCGCCCAGCACGGCGAGAAGAACGCCAAGCGCCCCTACGCCTGGTTCATCTCCTACGCGGAGCTGCCCGACGGCTCCTCCCCCGTCGCCGTCGCCGTCGTCATCGAGGACAGCGACGTCAAGGACCGCGAGGACATCACCGGCGGCGGCCTGGCCGCGCCGGTCGCGAAGGCCGTCATGGAAGCCGTCCTGAAGAACAAGGGATGAGACCCGCAGACAGGATCCGAGCGCTCGGTACCGGTCCGATATCAGCCTGTGGTCACGAACCGATCACCGACGATCGGCCGGTAGCCTTGCCGCGAACAGCACACCGCCGGACCACACACGGGTGCGGTCGGGACTGACGGAGAGGGCTGGAACGTTATGGAAGAGCCGCGTCGCCTCGGCGGCCGGTACGAGCTGAGCCACGTGCTCGGCCGCGGTGGCATGGCCGAGGTCTACCTCGGTCACGACACCCGGCTCGGCCGTACCGTAGCCGTCAAGACCCTGCGTGCCGACCTCGCCCGTGATCCGTCCTTCCAGGCCCGGTTCCGCCGCGAGGCCCAGTCGGCCGCGTCGCTCAACCACCCGGCCATCGTCGCGGTCTACGACACCGGCGAGGACTACGTCGACAACATCTCCATCCCGTACATCGTGATGGAGTACGTCGACGGCTCCACCCTGCGCGAGCTGCTGCACTCCGGCCGCAAGCTGCTGCCCGAGCGGACCCTGGAGATGTGCATCGGCATCCTCCAGGCGCTGGAGTACTCGCACCGCGCGGGCATCGTCCACCGTGACATCAAGCCCGCGAACGTCATGCTCACCCGGACCGGCCAGGTCAAGGTCATGGACTTCGGCATCGCCCGCGCCATGGGCGACTCCGGGATGACCATGACGCAGACGGCCGCCGTGATCGGCACCGCGCAGTACCTCTCGCCGGAGCAGGCCAAGGGCGAGCAGGTCGACGCGCGCTCCGACCTCTACTCCGCGGGCTGCCTGCTCTACGAGCTGCTGTGCGTGCGGCCCCCGTTCGTCGGCGACTCCCCCGTGGCGGTCGCCTACCAGCACGTGCGGGAAGAACCGCAGCCGCCGTCGAACTTCGACCCCGAGATCACGCCCGTGATGGACGCCATCGTCCTCAAGGCCCTGGTCAAGGACCCCGACTACCGCTACCAGTCCGCCGACGAGATGCGGGCCGACATCGAGGCCTGCCTCGAGGGCCAGCCCGTCGCCGCGACCGCCACCATGGGCGCCGGCTACGGCTACCCCGACCAGGGCGGCTACGGGCACCAGGGCTACGACCAGCCCACCACCGCCCTGCGCTCCCCGGACGCGGGCCAGACCTCGATGATGCCGCCGATGCCCCCCGGGGGCGACGGCGGATACGGCTACCAGGACCAGGGCGGCTACGACCAGGGCCACGGACGCCGGCAGCAGAAGAAGAGTCGGGCCTCGACGATCCTGCTGGCCGTCGCCGCCGTGCTCGTGCTGGTCGGCGCGATCCTGATCGGCAAGACCATCTTCACCCCCACGGACAACCGCCCCGCGGTGCCCAAGCTCGTCGGCCAGACCTTCGAGTCGGCGCAGAGCAGCGGCAAGAACGTGGGCCTGACCGTGGAGAAGGAGGCCGACGAACCCTGCGCGGACCAGCCCAAGGGCAACGTCTGCTCGCAGAACCCGGCCGACGGAACCAAGGTCGACAAGGGCACGGTCGTCAAGGTCAAGGTCTCCTCGGGCGCCCCGAAGTCGGCCGTCCCCGACGTGTCGCGGCTGCCGTTCGCCGACGCCGAGACCCTGCTGAAGAACAAGAAGTTCCAGGTCGAGAAGAAGCAGGTCGAGTCCGACGGGGCCAACCCCGGCACGGTGATGGACCAGAACCCGAAGGCCGGCACCCAGGCCGAGCAGGGCTCCGTGGTCACCCTCACCGTCGCCAAGGAGATCGCGAAGGGCGCCGTCCCGAACCTCGGCGGCATGACCAAGGAGCAGGCCGTCAAGGCGCTCCAGGACGCCAAGCTCAAGCTGGGCAGCACCACCGAGGTGGACCAGCCCGGGGCCGCCCCGAAGACGATCGTGGCCCAGCAGTACGAGCCCGGCACCCAGCTGCCCAAGGACACCACCGTCAACGTCAGCATCGCCAAGGGCAACGCGCAGCCGTCCGCCGTGCCGCCGCTGACGGGCCAGACGGTGGCCCAGGCCAAGAACACCCTCAAGCAGGCCAACCTGAACTTCGGGTCGGTCCTGGGCGGCCCGACCGACGACAACGCCATCGTCGTGACCTCCGACCCCGCGGCCGGCACCCCGGTTCCGGCGGGGACGGTGATCAACGTCCGCACCATGGCGAACCCGAACCAGCCCCAGGACGGGGGCCAGGGCGACGGAGGCTTCTTCGGCGGCCTCACCGGCGGCGGACGCCGCTAGGAACGAGAACGGAGAACAGGCCCGGCCCCCGAGGGGGGCCGGGCCTGTTTCACGTGAAACAACGCAGCGGAAGCGACGCAGCGCGGTCCGTCAGCGCAGCTCCGCCGGAGGCGTGCGCCGGGCGTCCACCTTCTCCGTCCGCACCAGCTCGCCCCAGACGATGTACCGGTACTTCGAGGTGTAGACCGGGGTGCAGGTCGTCAGCGTGATGTAGCGGCCGGGGGCGGTCTTGCCCGACTCCTTGGGGACCGGGTTGATCACGTCCGTGTTGTACTTCGAGGTCTGGGTGAGCTCGGCGAAGACCTTGTAGACGTACCAGGTGTCCTTGGTCTCGAAGACGACCGAGTCGCCCTTCTTCACCTTGTCGATGTTGTGGAACTTCGCCCCGTGCCCGTCGCGGTGCGCGGCCAGCGCGAAGTTGCCCTTGTCGTCCCAGGGCAGGGCCGCCTTCACCGGGTCGGTGTAGTAGCCGGCCACGCCGTCGTTGAGGACGTCCGGAGAGGTGCCGGGCTTGACCAGTACCTCGCCGTTCTTCATCGACGGCACGTGCAGGAAGCCGATCCCGTCCTGGGTGTCGAGGGCCCCGGGCTGCCCGGTCCCGCCCTCGGCCGCGCCGGGCGTCCGCTGCCACTGCCGGCGCACCTGGTCGCCCCCGGCCGAGGCCTGCCGGTCGGCGAGGACGTTGGTCCACCACAGCGAGTACGCCACGAACAGGCCCAGGATCAGCCCGACGGTGATCAGGAGCTCCCCCAGCAGGCTCAGGGCCCCGGCGACCACACTGCGGTCGGCGGGCGGCGGTGCGGAGCGGCGGCGGGCACGAGACACTGCGGATTCGTCCTTACGGGCTGTTCAGCGGCTGTTCAGCGCGGGCGGAGCACCCTGGCTGCGCGGGCGTTCGTCGACCATCCTGCCCCATACGATCATCCGGTAGGTGCTCGTGAACTCCGGGGTGCAGGTCGTCAGCGTGATGTACCGGCCGGGTCCGGTGAACCCGGAACCCTCCGGCACCGGCTTGATCACGGAGACGTTCGCGGGGGAGGTCTGCGGCAGGACCGAGGTCATCTTGTACGTGTAGTACGCGTCCCGGGTCTCGACCACGATCGGGTCACCGGGCGCCAGCTGGTTGATGAACCGGAACGGTTCGCCATGGGTGTTGCGGTGCCCGGCGAGGGCGAAGTTGCCCTCCTTGTCGGCCGGCATGGCCGTCTTCAGGGCGCCTTCGGAGTAGTGGCCGACCATCCCCTTGTCGAGCACCTTCACCTTGCTGACGCCCTCGGCCACGGGCACCTTCAGGTCCAGCTTGGGGATGTGGAGGATGGCGAAGCCCTGCCCCGGCTCGAAGGCGGCCACGGGCGGCGCGGCGGCCGCCGGGGGGTGCTCCCAGGTCTGGCGCAGGGAACCGGCGGCCCCGTCGGCCGCCCGTTCGGCCAGCAGGTTCGTGTACCAGAGCTGGTAGGCCACGAACAGCAGCATCACCACGCCGACGGTGATGAACAGCTCGCCGACGGCCCGGCTGAGCACCACCACCGGTCCGCCGGACCGCGGGCGGGCGCGACGGCGTCCCCGCCCGCCCCCTTTGCGGGCCCGCGCGTGCGAGCGTTTCGCGGCCTCCTGCGCAGCCCTGCGCCGCGCGGCCCGGCCCTCGCTGGGCGCGGACGGCGCGACCGTCGTCACGCGACGGCCTTGCCCACCACCGGGGCCAGGCCTTCCGACCGGGCGACGGCGCCGGCGTCACCGCAGCGCACGAGCCAGTTGGCGAGCATCCGGTGGCCCCACTCGGTGAGCACCGACTCGGGGTGGAACTGGACGCCCTCCACGTCGTGCTCCCGGTGCCGCAGGCCCATGATGATCCCGTCCTCGGTACGGGCGGTGACCTCCAGCACGTCGGGCAGGGTCTGCGGTTCGGCGGCCAGGGAGTGGTAGCGGGTCGCGGTGAACGGCGAGGGCAGCCCGGCGAAGACCCCGAGTCCCTCGTGGACCACGGGGGAGGTCTTCCCGTGCAGCAGCTCGGGCGCCCGGTCCACGACACCGCCGTAGGCGACGGCCATGGACTGCATGCCGAGGCAGACGCCGAAGACGGGGACGCCGGTGTCGGCGCAGTGCCGGACCATGTCGACGCAGACCCCGGCCTCCTCGGGCGTGCCCGGGCCGGGGGAGAGCAGGACGCCGTCGAAGCCGTCCTGGGCGTGGGCGAGCTCCACCTGGTCGTTGCGCAGCACCTCGCATTCGGCGCCGAGCTGGTAGAGGTACTGGACCAGATTGAAGACAAAGCTGTCGTAGTTGTCGACAACCAGAATGCGCGCGCTCACGGAGTGGCTCCCGATCCCTCGTCCACCGTCACATCGTTGAAGGGAAGGAGCGGCTCGGCCCACGGGAAGACGTACTGGAACAGCACGAACACCACCGCCAGGACCAGTACGAGACAGATCAGCGCCCGCACCCACGCGTTGCCCGGCAGATGCCGCCAGATCCAGCCGTACATTCCGTCTGTTTCCTTCGTCGTCCACGATTCACTCACGCACCGCAGGGGCGGTACCGCACCAGACTACGGGCCGGGGGCCCGGCGGCGGGGGTCACCCGGGCAAACCTCCGGGATCGGCGGGCGCGGTGGCGGTGAGCTGCGCCCAGACGACCAGGCGGTGGCTGTGGCCCCACTCGGGGTCGCAGGTGGTGAGGGTGAGGTACCTGCCGGGGGCGGCGAAGGGGGAGCGGGCGGGGACGGGGTCCACGACCGCGGTCTCGGTGGGCAGGACCCGCAGCGGCTCGGCCCGGACGGTGTAGGTGTAGCGGTTCACCGCGTCGCGGACGATCACGGTGTCGCCGGGGCGTAGTTCGTCCAGGTCCTTGAAGGGGTCTCCGTAGGTGCGCCGGTGGCCGGCGACGGCGAAGTTCCCGTCCCCTCCGGGGCGGGCGCTGCCGGTGTAGTGGCCGAGGCCCTTCTTGAGCAGGGCGGTGTCCGTGCCCTCCAGGACCGGCTTGCTCCAGTCCGCGCCGAAGCGGGGGACGTACATCTCGGCGAAGGCCTCGCCGGCCGGGTAGGGCTGCGGTGCGGGAGCGGAGGGGGCCGGGGAGTCGGAGGGGGCCGGCGGGGGTGCGGGGGCCGGGGCGGCCGCCGCCCAGCGGTCGCGCAGCCGGGCCCGTTCCCCGTCCATGGCCCGGTCCGCCTTGACCCCGGTCCACAGCAGGACGTACGCGGTGAACAGCACGATCAGCGTCCCGGCCGTCAGGCACAGCTCGCTGAACGTCCGTAGCAGCAGGCGCGGTACGGCGTCAGGGCGAGGCGGACTCCAGCGGCTTCGCATAGTGGAGGTCCACTGTGCCGGAGTAGCCGGGAAGTGTCAGCCGCTTGTCCTCCTCCACTTTCCAGCCGAGCCCGTACGCGTTGACGTACAGCTGGTAGTTCTGGATGGCGGGGGAGTTGTTCAGGGCCTTGCGCAGCGCCCCGGGGTCGCCGACCGCCGACACCTTGTACGGGGGCGAGTAGACGCGGCCCTGGAGGATCAGGGTGTTGCCGACGCAGCGCACGGCGCTGGTGGCGATCAGCCGCTGCCCCATGACCTCGATGCCCTCGGCGCCGCCCAGCCACAGCGCGTTCACCACGGCCTGGAGGTCCTGCTGGTGGATCACGAGGTCGTTGGGCTGCGGCTCGGGGACGCCCGGGACGCGGGCGGTGGCGTTCGGCGGGGCGTCGTTGAGAGTGACGCTGAGGCCCTTGCCGGTCAGCTCCTCGGTGCCGGACGCCTTGCGCAGGGCGGCGAGCTTGGCGTCCTCGGCCTTGGTGCTGCCGTTGTCCCGGTCGGCGAGGGCGTCGACCTGGGCGCGGACGGCGGCGGCGCTCTTCTCCAGCTCGGCGTTGTTCGCGCTGCGCTCGTGGATCAGGTCGGAGAGCTTGAGGAGGGAGGCATCCGTGCGGATGTTCGTACCCTTGGACGTGTTGAAGCTGGTGACGAAGATGAGGCCCGCCAGGGCGAACACGGCGGCCGTGAGCAGCCGCACCGGCCTGGCCCGGCGGCGGGGACCCGCGGAGGAGTCGTCGGAATTGGTCAACGTACCCTTCTCCTTCAACGCCACAGGTCCACTACGCTAACGGACGCCCGGGGCAGGCAAGGTCCCCCAGCGCATCGACAGGAGAGCCCCTCGTGCCGAAGTCACGTATCCGCAAGAAGGACGACTACACGCCGCCGCCGGCGAAGCAGCAGGCGCAGCAGATCAGGCTGGGAAGCCGCGGCTGGGTCGCCCCGGTCATGCTGGCCTTCTTCCTGATCGGTCTCGCGTGGATCGTCGTCTTCTACGTGACCGATACCCAGCTGCCGATCGAGGCGCTGGGCAACTGGAACATCGTGGTCGGTTTCGGATTCATCGCCGCCGGATTCGGCGTCTCCACGCAGTGGAAGTAGTACACGGATAGCCCAGCGGCGCAACCTCTCCCCATGAGTTATCCACAGCGTCATCCACACCTGAGGAAAAGACAGAAGATCTGTGGATAACTCTGTGGAGAGTTGACGCCGGTGTGATCAGGTGAGTGCGGCGGTCCGCATGACCACCACCGCTGCCGTGAGCAGCAGGACCGCCGCGCAGACCGCCCCCTGGACCAGGGTGCGCCGTCTGCCCGTGGCGGGGGCGAGCAGCCCCAGGGCGGCCAGCGCGCCCGTCACCAGGCCGCCGATGTGCGCCTGCCAGGACACCGACCAGCCGCCCCCGAGGGGCACGAAGGTCACCAGCAGCATCAGCCCGAGGGTGATCAGCACCGGCCGCATCTCGTAGCGCAGCCGGCGGGCCAGGACCACGGTGGCGCCGAGCAGCCCGCAGATGGCGCCGGACGCACCGAGCGTCGGGGTGTTCGGCGCGGTCAGCAGGTAGACCAGGGCGCTGCCGCCCAGCCCCGACAGCAGGTAGAGCACGAGGTACCGGGCCCGGCCCAGGGCCGCCTCCAGCGGGCCGCCGATCACCCACAGGGCGACCATGTTGCCGAAGATGTGCCACCACTCGACATGCAGGAACACCGAGGTCAGCAGCCGGTGGTACTGCCCGGTGGAGACGCCCTCCAGGGGCGCCCCGTAGTACTCCACGTACCGCCCCAGCAGCTCCAGCTGGACCGCCAGGCCCGGGACGGCGTACGCGGCGAGGAACACCGCAGCGTTGATCCCGATCAGGATCTTGGTGACGAGCTGGGGATCGGCGGCGACCAGCCCGCCCGCGACCGTCCGCGGCGCGTTGGCCGCCGGGGCGTGCCCGGTGCCGGATCCGCCGCGGACGCACTCGGGGCACTGGTAGCCGACCGAGGCGCTGATCATGCACTCCGGGCAGATGGGCCGGTCGCAGCGTGTGCAGCTGATGCCGGTGTCGCGGTCCGGGTGGCGGTAGCAGCCCGGCAGACGCTCGGTGTCCATCGGTCCCCTCGGTCGGCGGCGGGGCAGGGGACGCGCCCCTGCCGGTCCGGATACGTCCGGTCCGTACACAAGCAGTACGGACGGGCGGGCCGCGTTGGTTCCCGTCAGCGCGTGGCCGCGCGCCGCTCCACGGAGACCGACTGGATGATCACGTCGTCCAGCGGCCGCTCGGTGCGCGGGTTGGTCGGGCCGGAGGCGATGGCGTCCACGACCTTCTGGCTGGCCTTGTCGGTGACCTCGCCGAAGATGGTGTGCTTGCGGGTCAGCCAGGCGGTGGGCGCGACGGTGATGAAGAACTGCGAGCCGTTGGTGCCCGGGCCGGCGTTGGCCATGGCGAGCAGGTACGGCTTGGTGAAGGCGAGGTCCGGGTGGAACTCGTCGGCGAACCGGTAGCCGGGGCCGCCGGTGCCGTTGCCCAGCGGGTCGCCGCCCTGGATCATGAAGCCGCTGATGACGCGGTGGAAGACGGTGCCGTCGTAGAGCGGGGCCGTGGTCTTCTGGCCGTCCGTGGGACGGGTCCACTCACGGGCGCCCGTGGCGAGCTCCACGAAGTTGCGGACGGTCTTCGGCGCGAAGTTCTCCAGCAGCTCGATCTCGATGTCGCCGTGGTTCGTCTTCAGGGTGGCGTAGAGCTTCTCGGCCACGGATCTGCCTTCCATAGTCATCGCTGTCGGTCCCGATCCTCCCACGGAGGCCGCCGCCCGGCGGAAATTCCTCCACCCGGATGCCCTCTCGCCCCGGATGCCCCGTCACGCATGCCGCGGGCCGCCCGGACAGGCATGATCCGACAAAGGGTGGAAAGGTGAACTGTGTCCGCCACCGAGGAGGAGGATCCCGTGACCCGCAAGGACAGCGTGAGCCTGGCCGCCGAGAACGCCAGGGACGCCATGAGGCACGCGGCGGAAGTGGTGGCACCCTATGCGGGGACCGCCAGGGACGCGGCCGTCCACTACGCCCAGGAGGCGAACGCACGGCTGGCCCCGAAGGTCTCCAACGCCGCCAACCAGGCGTCCCAACAGGCCCGCGCCGCCTACGACACCCATCTGCACCCACGGATGACGGCGGCCCGCACGCACCTCCCGCCGAACGTGGACCGGGCCGCCACGAAGGCCGTCCACCAGACGCGGCAGGCCTGCCGGCACGCCGTCGACTACACGGCGCCGCGCCTGGAGAGCGCCCTCGCCGCCGCCCACCCGGTCGCCGAGGAGGCCTCGAACCGCTCGATGGCCGCGCTGGCCGCGCTGCGCGGGCAGGTCTCCGCGCAGGACGTGCAGCGGCTGGTGCGGCGCGGCGAACGGCGCGCCAGGTGCGGGCGGCTGTTCAAGGGCATCGCGCTCGTCGGCATCCTGGCCGGCGGGGCGTTCGCGGCCTGGAAGTGGTGGGACCAGCAGTCGAACCCGGACTGGCTCGTGGAGCCCCCGGCCGCCACCGAACTGTCGGCGCAGGACGCCGCTCCGGCGAACTTCGACGACGAACTGGCGGCGAAGGAGAAGGAGAACGGGGCGCACTGAGCCCGGCCGCCCACGCGCACGCCACGGAAGGGGCCCGGATCCACCAGGATCCGGGCCCCTTCCGTGCGTGCCGTCCGCCACCCGCTCAGCTGGGCAGCGTCAGCACCTGCCCCGGGTGGATCAGGTCGGGGTTGGCGCCGATCACGCCCCGGTTCATGGCGTACAGCTCGCGCCAGCGGGCCTCGTTGCCGAGCTCGCGGCGGGCGATCACGGAGAGCGAGTCCCCCGGCTTGACGGTGTACGTGCGCTTCTTGGCCGCCGGAGCCGGCTTCGGCGGCACCGGTACGGCCTTGTGCGCGGCCGACAGGTCACTGGGCTCGGCCGGCCGGGCCCGCCCCGCGCCGGCCGTCGGCGGCATGGCCGGCTTCGGCGCCGCGGCCGCCTTGGGCGGGGCCGAGGCCGCCATCCGCTCGGCGGCCGCCTTGGTGGCCGCCGCCGCGTCGGTGTACTTCGAGCCCATGTCGGAGGGCGTCGGCGGCGCGGCGCCCGCGCCCGGCGCGGCCGCCTGCTGCTCGGTCTGCTCCTGCTGCTTCTTCTTGTCGTGCTTGAGGAAGTCGAAGAGTCCCATCTGCGTGCGCCTCCGGCGTGGTGTGGGTGCCCCCTGGGTACCCCCTGGGCGGTACCTGGTGGTACCTGGTGGTACCCGGGTGCGTACCTCCACCCACTCTCGTCCACGGGCGGCCGGGCGGCCCCGCGACAGGGCCATCCGGGGGACGCAAAAGACCCCCTGACCGGCGTTTTCGCAGGTCAGGGGGTCTTTGTGAAGTGGAGCCTAGGAGATTCGAACTCCTGACATCTGCCTTGCAAAAGCAGCGCTCTACCAACTGAGCTAAGGCCCCGTGCGTCCGGACGCGGGCCCTCCCCCGGGAGGGAGTGTCCGTTCCGCAGGACAGAGTACCCGGTGCACCCCCTCATCCCGCAAAATGATGGGGACTCCCGCCCCGCGACCACGCTCCGTAAGATGCTCGCGAGGTTCGCACCAGCGAAGGGGAGTAGTAAGAGTGGACGCAGTTCAGCAAGAGGCCACGGCCAGAGCCCGGGAGCTTCAGCGCAGTTGGTACGGGGAGCCGCTCGGCGCCCTGTTCCGGCGGCTCATAGATGACCTCGGTCTGAACCAGGCCCGCCTCGCTGCTGTCCTCGGACTGTCGGCGCCGATGCTGTCCCAGCTGATGAGCGGGCAGCGCGCCAAGATCGGTAACCCCGCCGTCGTCCAGCGGGTGCAGGCCCTCCAGGACCTCGCCGGGCAGGTGGCGGACGGCAGCGTCAGCGCGGGCGAGGCCACCGACCGGATGGACGAGATCAAGAACACCCAGGGAGGCTCCGTCCTCAGCAACAGCGGCCAGACCACGACGAGTTCCGGCGCCCCCACCGTCAAGCGGGTGGTCCGCGAGATCCAGTCGCTGCTGCGGTCGGTCTCGGCGGCCGGCGACATCATCGACGCGGCGAACGCCCTCGCCCCCAGCCACCCCGAACTGGCCGAGTTCCTCCGGGTGTACGGCGCCGGGCGCACGGCGGAGGCGGTGGCCCACTACGAGGCCCACCAGAACTGACGCACCGGGGGGGGCGACGGGGGACGGAACGGGGGGACGGGCGCAGCGATGGGCGAGCTCTTCGCCGGCCGGTACGAGCTGGTGGACCCGATCGGGCAGGGCGGCGCGGGCGCCGTCTGGCGGGCCTGGGACCGGCGCCGGGGCCGCTACGTCGCGGCGAAGGTGCTCCTGCGGACCGACGCCCCCATGCTCCTGAGGTTCGTGCGCGAGCAGGCCCTGCGCATCGACCACCCGCACGTCCTGGCACCCGCCGGCTGGGCGGCCGACGACGACGAGGTCCTGCTCACGATGGACCTGGTCGGCGGCGGCTCCCTGGCCCATGTGGTCGCGGACTACGGGCCGTTGCCGCCCCGCTTCGCGTGCGTCCTGCTCGACCAGCTCCTGTCGGGGCTGGCGGCGGTGCACGCGGAGGGCGTCGTCCACCGCGACGTCAAACCCGCCAACCTCCTGCTGGAGGCCACCGGGAAGGGTCGGCCGCACCTGCGGCTCTCCGACTTCGGGATCTCCCTGCGCAAGGGCGAGCCCAGACTGACCGAGACGGGCCTCGCGGTCGGCACCCCGGGCTACTTCGCCCCGGAGCAACTGCGCGGCGCCGAACCGGACTTCCCCGCCGACCTCTTCGCGGCCGGGCTGGTCGCCCTGTACCTGCTGACGGGCCGCAAGCCCGATTCCCGGGCCCTGCTCGAACACTTCCCCGCCCACGGCGTCCCCGAGGCCCCTGAAGGCGTCCCGGCGCCCCTGTGGGACGTGATCGCCAACCTCCTGCACCCGAACCCCGCGAACCGGTTCCGGACCGCCACAGGGGCGCGCAAGGCCCTTGTCGAGGCAGCCCAGTTGCTCCCCGCCCCGCCCGCGGACGAGGAACCCGTGGAGATCTTCGACCACCTGCCGCCCTTCCCCCCGGGCTACACCCCGCAGGGCCCCGCCGCGCGCCCCGCGGACGACACCGCACCGCCCGCGCCGCAGCAGCCCGGACACCCGGCCGCGGCCGTTCCTCCGGGCTTCGGGCCGCCGTTCGCCACCGGGCCCGCCCCCGCCCCGCCGCCCGCCGCACGTCCCCCGCAGGCCGCTCCGGCCACCCCGGCCGCCTCCGTACCCGGCGGTCCCCCGGCCCCGGACACGACCGGCTTCCACCTGGCACCCCCGGCCCCGCCGCCGGCCGCCCCGCGCCGCATCCCCCCGCCCGGCCCGAAGGTGACCGCGGCCCTCCTCACGGCCGCCCTGCTCTGCTTCGCGACCGGCACCTGGGCCCTGACCCGCCTCTGAGGCGCGCGGACACCCCCGCACCCGGACCACCCCCCGGCGGAACTCAACGCCTCCCCCGCCGCGCCAGCAGCACCCAGCCCCCCAGCACCAGCGACAACACCGCCCCCGTCCCGAACCCCGCCCCCGCGACGACCCGCATCGCGAACCGGTGGTCCTCCCGCGCGGCCGCCGCCTCCGGAGCCGTCAGCCCCTCCCGCGCCGCGCCCCGCTCGGCCTCCCCGACCCCGAACCCAGCCGCGGCCAGGCTCTCCCGGTACGCCGGAGCCCCGCCGCCCGCACCGCCACCGCCGCCCGACACCTCCACGCGCAGCGTCAACGGCACCGCGGCCGCGTCCTCGGTGAACTCCCCCACCTTCCCGCCCAGCGTGACCGCGACGTAGTACCACCCGGCCACCCGCACGGCCCGGACCGGCGCCGCGTCGGCGAACCGGTTCCCGTACGCCACCGGCGCGGTCCTCGGCAGCGTGACCGCCGCCTGCTTCCCGTCGTACGAGGTGGCCTTCGAGTCCACCGGCCCCCGGTACGGGCTGTACAGCGCGACGGTGAGCCCGTCCGCCGCCGAGCCGTACTCCTTCGTCATCCGGGCCTTCGCGATCTCGGCGCCGATCCCGAGCTGGCGCCCCCAGTCCAGCGGCACCCGGTAGAACCGCGTCTGCCCGGGCCGCAGTTCGTCCCGCCACACCCCCGCGTCCAGCGCCCGCGCGTCGTTGAAGCCGGTGCCCCCGCCGCGCGGGACGGGGTCGGTGCCCGGCAGCACCGGGGAGGCCGAGGGCCACGCGCCCGGCGCCGCCGTCGGGGCGGTCCCGGCGGCCGGGGCGGGTTCCCGCCGCACCTGGAGCTCCACGGGCCAGGCGGCCCGCGGGGAGTCCTTCCCGGCGGTGCTGCGGGTCACCTTCGCGTAGTACGTCCCGGCCGCCTGGCACTCGGCGTCCTCCGCGAGCAGCCGCTGGCCCACCGCCCCGAGCGGGACCGCGTCGTGGGCGAACGTCGCCCGGCCGGGGTTGCCGGGGCAGGAACGGCCCCCGGTGGTCATGAGCTCGACCTCCAGACCGTCCCCGTACCCCGCCGCCGTCCCGGCCGGCGGGTGCAGCACCGCGGAGACGTACACGCTGGAGGCGGCGTCCAGGTTGAGCCGGTACACCCGCTCGCCCGGCGCCAGGACGTCCTCGTACACCGCGCCGGTCTCCAGCAGCGGAGCGTCCGCCGTCGACGGCTTCCCCTCGATCCGCCGCGCCCCGTCGGCCGCGCGGTACTCCGGCAGCGGCCGCGCGGCCGCCAGAGCGCTCCCCGCCGGCCAGAGCACCGTCCCCAGGACCCCCAGCGCGAACACGGCCCGAACAGCACGAAGCCCCGACTGCAGCGGCAGTCGGGGCTTCATGAGATCAAACGTGGGGCTCACACGCCGGAACCGGAAGGCACGGAGTCGGTAGCCTCCGTCCACAGGTCCTGCTCGGCGCGGTCCGCCTGGATCTGGCGGTACACGAGGAGCCCGCCGATGGCGGCCAGTGCGACCAGGAGCAGCTTCTTCACCGCGCGACCTCGTCTTTCGTTGACGTTGGGGACTTCTGGGCGCCAACAATACACACCGACCGATACCGATCGGTTATCTGGGAGCCCCTCGGACGGCCCAACGAAAGAAGACCCCCGGGCCCGGGGGCCTGGGGGTCTTCTTCACTGTGGGGCTAACAGGATTTGAACCTGTGGCCTCATCCTTATCAGGGATGCGCTCTAACCAACTGAGCTATAGCCCCTCCGCGCCTGCGCGCTGACTCCTGAAGATTAGCGCACAGACGCAGTGGAACCCAAATCCGTTCCTGTGGGAGATTCCCGCAGGTCAGTCAGCGGATCATTCGTCCTCGGCCAGCGTGAGCTCCACGCCGCCCACGAAGCCCGCCGACAGGTTGTAGATGAACGCGCCCAGCGTCGCCAGGGCGGTCATCAGCACGACGTCGATCACCGCGATCACCGAGGTGAAGATCAGCACGCGCGGCAGCGAGAGGAACGACTGGAGATCGAACCCGTTGCCCTCGTTCGAGCCGGTGGCCTCGCTGATGGTGCCGCCGACGGTCGAGAAGATGCCCATGGCGTCCATGACCATCCACAGCACCACCGACGCCACGATCGTGCAGACGCCGAGCGCGATGGACAGCAGGAAGCTGACCTTCATCACCGACCACGGGTCGGCCTTGGCCACCCGCAGCCGCGCCTTGCGCGTCCGGGGCGTCGTACGGGTCCCCGGCACGGGCCCCCGCTGCACACCCGGCTTCTTGGGGGCCGCGTACGCCTGCGGGGGACGGTAGGGCTGCCCGGCCGCGTCCTTGGCCTTGCCCTTGGCCTCGGACTCGGCCCCGGCCCCGTCCGCGGCGGGCTTCTGCTTCTGCTTCGACCCGGACTGCGGCTTCGCCTGCGGCTCGGACTGCGGTCCTCGGGTGTCCGTCACGGTTCCCCCCCTGCCCTCGGCGGGGGTCTCCCCGCCCTTGGAGTCCGCGGCGGGGCCACGGGCACCGTTCGCTCCAGTCTTGGCCGGTCCGGCGCCCGTGGCTCCACTCACGACTTACTCCTCGTGCTCCCGATCCGGGGACGTTTCGCCCCCGGCGGCCTCGGCGGCCGTTCCCTCGGCTGCCGCGGCCTCGATCCCTGTCTCGATCTCGTCGACCTCGTCAGCTTCCTGACCGGCCTCGGCGTTGCGGGCGATGCCCACCACGGCATCCCGCTTGCCCAGGTTGATCAGCTGGACGCCCATGGTGTCACGGCCCGTCTCCCTGACTTCGTTGACGCGCGTACGGATCACACCGCCGCCGAGCGTGATGGCGAGGATCTCATCCGATTCGTCCACCACCAGCGCGCCGACGAGCGATCCGCGGTCCTCCACGATCTTGGCGGCCTTGATGCCCAGACCGCCACGGCCCTGGACGCGGTACTCGTCCACCGCGGTCCGCTTGGCGTAGCCGCCGTCGGTCGCGGTGAACACGAACGTACCCGGCCGGACAACGCTCATCGAGAGCAGTTCGTCACCCTCGCGGAAGCTCATGCCCTTCACGCCGGAGGTGGCGCGGCCCATCGGGCGCAGCGAGTCGTCCGTCGCCGTGAAGCGGATGGACTGCGCCTTCTTGCTGATGAGCAGCAGGTCGTCATCGGCGGAGACCAGCTCGGCGCCGATCAGCTCGTCATCGCTTCCGTCCTCGGTCTCCCGGAGGTTGATCGCGATGACGCCGCCCGAGCGCGGGGAGTCGTAGTCCTTGAGCGCCGTCTTCTTCACCAGGCCGCCCTTGGTGGCCAGGATCAGGTAGGGCGCCGCCTCGTAGTCGCGGATCGCGAGGATCTGGGCGATCTTCTCGTCCGGCTGGAAGGCCAGCAGGTTCGCCACGTGCTGCCCGCGGGCGTCGCGGCCGGCGTCCGGGAGCTCGTACGCCTTGGACCGGTAGACGCGGCCCTTGTTCGTGAAGAACAGCAGCCAGTGGTGGGTGGTGGAGACGAAGAAGTGGTCGACCAGGTCGTCCTGCTTCAGCTTCGTGCCGCGCACGCCCTTGCCGCCGCGCTTCTGCGAGCGGTAGTCCTCGGTCTTGGTGCGCTTGACGTAGCCGCCGTGCGTGATGGTGACGACGATGTCCTCTTCGGCGATCAGGTCCTCGATGGACATGTCACCGTCGAAGGGCACCAGCTTGGAACGCCGGTCGTCGCCGTACTTCTCGACGATCGCGGCCAGTTCCTCGCTGACGATCGAGCGCTGCTTCTCCGACGAGGCCAGGATCGCGTTGTACTCGTTGATCTTCGCCTGGAGTTCGTCGTGCTCGGCGACGATCTTCTGGCGCTCCAGGGCCGCCAGGCGGCGCAGCTGCATCTCGAGGATGGCGTTGGCCTGGATCTCGTCGATCTCCAGGAGGCCCATCAGGCCTTCGCGCGCGATCTCGACGGTGTTGCTGCGCCGGATGAGGGCGATGACCTCGTCGATGGCGTCCAGCGCCTTGAGCAGGCCGCGCAGGATGTGGGCCCGCTCCTCCGCCTTGCGCAGGCGGAAGCGCGTACGGCGGACGATGACCTCGATCTGGTGCTGCACCCAGTGGCGGATGAACGCGTCGATCGACAGGGTGCGCGGCACCCCGTCCACCAGCGCCAGCATGTTCGCGCCGAAGTTCGTCTGCAGGTCGGTGTGCTTGTAGAGGTTGTTCAGCACGACCTTGGCGACGGCGTCGCGCTTGAGCACGATCACCAGGCGCTGGCCGGTCCGGGACGAGGTCTCGTCGCGGACGTCGGCGATGCCGCCGATCTTGCCGTCCTTGACCAGGTCGGCGATCTTCTGCGCCAGGTTGTCGGGGTTGGTCTGGTACGGGAGCTCCGTGACCACCAGGCACTGGCGGTTCTGGATCTCCTCGACCTCGACCACCGCGCGCATCGTGATGGAGCCGCGACCGGTCCGGTACGCCTCCTCGATGCCCTTGCGGCCCACGACGAGGGCGCCGGTCGGGAAGTCCGGGCCCTTGATGCGCTCGATGAGCGCGTCCTGGAGCTCCTCGTGCGAGGCCTCCGGGTGCTCCAGCGCCCACTGGGCGCCGGCCGCGACCTCGCGCAGGTTGTGCGGCGGGATGTTGGTGGCCATACCGACGGCGATACCGGCGGAGCCGTTGACCAGCAGGTTCGGGAACCGCGCCGGCAGGACGGTGGGCTCCTGGTTGCGGCCGTCGTAGTTGTCCTGGAAGTCGACGGTCTCCTCGTCGATGTCCCGGAGCATCTCCATGGCGAGCGGCATGAGCTTGCACTCGGTGTACCGCATGGCGGCGGCCGGGTCGTTGCCCGGGGAGCCGAAGTTGCCGTTGGAGTCCACCAGCGGCATGCGCATCGACCACGGCTGGGCCAGGCGGACCAGGGCGTCGTAGATGGAGCTGTCACCGTGCGGGTGGTAGGTGCCCATGACGTCGCCGACGACGCGGGCGCACTTGTAGAAGCCCTTCTCGGGCCGGTAGCCGCCGTCGTACATCGCGTACAGCACGCGACGGTGGACGGGCTTGAGGCCGTCCCGTACGTCGGGCAGCGCGCGGGAGACGATGACGGACATCGCGTAGTCGAGGTAGGAGCGCTGCATCTCCGTCTCGAGCCCGACGGGCTCGATGCGCAGCACGGGCTGCTCCTCCGCGGGGTTCTCTGCGGTGGGGGTGGTTTCGTCGGCCATTGCTGGTCAGAAATCCTTTCAGGCGGCGGTCAGCGTCGGGCCGACTCAGATGTCGAGGAAGCGGACGTCCTTGGCGTTGCGCTGGATGAAGGAGCGCCGCGCCTCGACGTCCTCACCCATCAGCACCGAGAACAGGTCGTCGGCCTGCGCCGCGTCGTCCAGCGTGACCTGGCCGAGCACGCGGTGGTCCACGTCCATGGTGGTGACGCGCAGCTCCTCGGCGTTCATCTCGCCCAGACCCTTGAAGCGCTGGATCGAGTCTTCCTTGATGCGCTTGCCGTTCTGCTTGCCGAGCTCGACCAGGGCGTCGCGCTCGCGGTCCGAGTACGCGTACTCGAAGTCGTCGCGGCCCCACTTGATCTTGTAGAGCGGCGGGCGGGACAGGTAGACGTGGCCGGCCTCGACCAGCGGACGCATGAAGCGGAAGAGGAAGGTCAGCAGCAGGGTGTTGATGTGCTGGCCGTCGACGTCGGCGTCCGCCATCAGGATGATCTTGTGGTAGCGGAGCTTCTCGATGTCGAAGTCCTCGTGCACGCCGGTGCCGAAGGCGCTGATCAGCGCCTGGACCTCGGTGTTCTGGAGGATCTTGTCGATGCGCGCCTTCTCGACGTTCAGGATCTTGCCGCGGATGGGCAGGATGGCCTGGTACATCGGGTTGCGGCCGGACTTGGCCGAGCCGCCGGCGGAGTCGCCCTCGACGATGAAGATCTCGCACTTGGTCGGGTCGTTCGACTGGCAGTCGGACAGCTTGCCCGGCAGCGAGGCGCTCTCCAGCAGGCCCTTGCGGCGCGTCAGGTCACGGGCCTTGCGGGCCGCGACGCGCGCCGTGGCCGCCTGGATCGCCTTGCGGATGATGTCCGCGGCCTCGACCGGGTTCCGGTCGAACCAGTCGCTGAGGTGCTCGTGGACCACCTTCTGCACGAAGGTCTTGGCCTCCGTGTTGCCCAGCTTGGTCTTGGTCTGGCCCTCGAACTGCGGCTCGCCCAGCTTGACCGAGATGATCGCCGTCAGACCCTCGCGGATGTCCTCGCCGGCGAGGTTGTCGTCCTTCTCGCGGAGCAGCTTCTTGTCGCGCGCGTAGCGGTTGACCAGACCGGTCAGCGCCGCGCGGAAGCCCTCTTCGTGGGTGCCGCCCTCGTGCGTGTGGATCGTGTTCGCGAAGGAGTACACGCCCTCGCTGTACTGCGAGTTCCACTGCATCGCGATCTCGACCGAGAGCATGCGCTCCTTGTCCTCGGCCTCGACGTCGATGACGGTGGGGTGGATCAGCTCGCCCTTGCGCGAGTTGAGGTACTTCACGAAGTCGACGATGCCGCCCTCGTAGAAGTACTTCACCGTGCGCGCCTGGGGCTCGGCCGTGTCCGCGTCCGGGTCGTCGGCGCCCGCCGTGGCCTTCGCCGACTCGCGCTCGTCGGTCAGCGTCAGGGTCAGGCCCTTGTTGAGGAAGGCCATCTCCTGGAAGCGCCGCGACAGCGTCTCGAAGGAGTACTCGGTGGTCTCGAAGATGTCGCCGTCGGCCCAGAACGTCACCGACGTGCCGGTCTCGTCGGTCTCCTCGTTCTTGGCCAGCGGGGCCGTCGGGACGCCCAGCTTGTAGTCCTGGGTCCAGCGGTGGCCGTCCGTCTTGACCTCGACCGCGACCTTGGTCGACAGCGCGTTGACGACGGAGACGCCGACGCCGTGCAGACCGCCGGAGACGGCGTAGCCGCCGCCGCCGAACTTGCCGCCCGCGTGCAGGACGGTCAGGACGACCTCGACGGCCGGCTTCCCCTCGGACGGCACGATGCCGACCGGGATGCCGCGGCCGTTGTCGACCACGCGCACCCCGCCGTCGGCGAGGATCGTGACGTCGATGGTGTCCGCGTGCCCGGCCAGCGCCTCGTCGACGGAGTTGTCGACGACCTCGTAGACGAGGTGGTGCAGACCACGCTCACCCGTCGAGCCGATGTACATACCCGGCCGCTTGCGGACCGCGTCCAGGCCCTCGAGGACCTGGATCGCACTGGCGTCGTAATTCTTCTCGTTGGAGTCGCCGGAATCGGCCACGAAGCGCCCTTTCTGGCACAGCGCAGCCCGTACTCCGGACCAGCATGTGCGCCGGCGGGAGCGGCCGCGTCGATCTGCGTTGTCTGCGTGATCCCGCGATCGGGCGGGATTGTCTCCAGTCTACCGGTACCACTGACATGAGTGGGGGTTTGCCGGTGCCTGAGTCCGCATGTGCCGCCCTGAACCTCCTCTGTCCGACTCCCCATATCCGGGGAGGGGCTCAAAGAGGCTCACACGGGCGTCCAGCGCTTCGGCCTGTCAACCCGCGGCTACCGTGAGGGACACCGCATTCCAGGCCTCCGCGAAGCGGCGCCGGCACGCCCCGGCGCCGCCGGGCCAGATCCAGACGCCGCTGGGCAAAATCCAGCCTCGCCGGCGATTGAGGCGCGGGGTCTGGGGCGGAGCCCCAGG